>NZ_JBFTEP010000022.1:0-37329 GCF_047229365.1 Cellulomonas pasadenensis
GTGCGACGCCGGCGGCCGCGGGGGCCGGCCCGTCGGGCGGCGGCGTCGCTCCCCCGTGGCCGGCGGAGGGCCCGGCGGTGGGACCGGCGGCGGCCCCGTCGGTGGCGTCGGCCGCGGGACCGGCGTGGGTCGCCGCGTCGGCGGGTGCGCCGCCGCCCGCGGCGGGGAGCGGCAGGGTCGCGGGCCCGGCGGACGGCAGCGGCTGCGTGGCGGCGTCCGGGGCCGGCACGCCCGGGTCGGTGGGGTCGTGCGGTGCGCTCATCGGGAGGTTCCGTTCGTCGGGCCGTCCTCGAGCCACCGGAGCACCGCGAGGACGCGGCGGTGGTCGTCGGAGTCGGGCGGCAGGTCGAGCTTGGTGAGGATGGACGTCACGTGCTTCTCCACCGCGGGCAGGCCGACGACGAGGCGGTCGGCGATGGCGGAGTTGGACCGGCCCTCCGCCATGAGCGCCATGACCTCGCGCTCGCGGGGCGTCAGGGTGTCGAGCGCGGAGCGGGTGCTGCGGGCCAGGACCTGGGCGACGACCTCGGGGTCGACCACGGTGCCGCCCGCGGCGACGCGGGCCAGCGCGGCGAGGAAGTCGTCCACGTCGGCGACGCGGTCCTTGAGGACGTAGCCGAGGCCGCGCGCGTCGGCGGCGAACAGCTCGCGCGCGTACCGCTGCTCGACGTACTGGGAGAGCACGAGGACCGGCAGCCGCGGGTGCAGGCCGCGCAGGTGCACCGCGGCGCGCAGGCCCTCGTCCGTGTGCGTGGGCGGCATGCGGACGTCCGTGACGACGACGTCGGGCAGGTCCGCCTCCGGGTCGCCGAGCGCGGCGACGAGCTCGTCGGCGGTGCGGTGGCCGGTGACCTGGTGGCCCTCGGCGACGAGCAGGCGCGTCAGCCCCTCGAGCAGGAGGACCGAGTCCTCGGCGATCACGATGCGCACGGCACCTCCACGGTGAGCACGGTGCCGGCCCCGGCGGGGCTGACCAGGTCGAAGGAGCCGTCGAGGGCCTCGACGCGCCGGCGCAGGCCGTCCAGCCCGCTGCCCGGCGTCGCCCGGGCGCCACCACGGCCGTCGTCGCTGACGCGCACCCGCAGGCGGGCGCCGGCGCCGGCGCCGACGACGTCCGCCCGCACCGCGGCGGACGCGGCACCGGCGTGCTTGGCGACGTTCGTCAGCGCCTCCGCCACCACGAAGTACGCCGCGGCCTGCGCGGACGAGCTCGCCGGGGCGCCGTGCCCGAGCCCGGCGGCGTCGACGCGGACCGGCACGGGGCTGCGGGCCGCCAGCGCCGACAGCGCCGCGTCGAGCCCGCGGTCGGTGAGGACGGCCGGGTGCACGCCGCGCACGAGGTCCCGCAGCTCGGCGAGGACCTCCTTGACCTCGGCGTGCGCCGTGTCCAGCGCCCGCGCCGCCGCCTCCGGGTCCCCGGCGACCGCACGGCGGGCGACGCCGAGCTCCACGCCGAGGGCCACCAGCCGCTGCTGCGCGCCGTCGTGCAGGTCGCGCTCGATGCGGCGGCGCTCGGCGTCGGCGGCCTCGACGGCGGCCGTGCGCGTCTCGCGCAGCCGGACGGCGCGGACCTCGGCGTCCTCGGCGCGCTGCTCCGCGGCCCGGGCCGCCTGCTCCGCCTCGGCGCGCGACCGGCCGCCGAGCAGCGCACGGCTCAGCCGCAGCTGCAGGAGCGTCGCGGCCTGCGCGACGAACGCGCCGCCCCACAGGCCGACGGGCAGCACGAGCACGGCCCAGCCCCACGGGTCGATCTGCAGCGCGGCGCGGGCGGCCGGCACGACGAGCTCGACGCCCGCGACGAGGCCGACGGCCGCGAGCCCCACCGCGACGACGGTGGCGACCCAGGTGAGCAGCGCCGCGAGCGCGCTGTGCACGACGGCTGCCCACGCCCGCCCGTCGAGGAGCAGCAGCCACCAGCCGCGGAACCCCGGGCGGCGCACGACCCGGCCCGGGGCGGGGACGTCCGCGCCGAGCTGCGCGCGCAGCCGGGCGCGCTCGGCACGTCCGTACGCGCGGGCCAGGGCCAGCAGCGCGAGCAGCACGGGCAGCCCCACCACGAGCAGCACGAGCGAGAGCCCCACCGCGACGCCCGTGAGCAGCACGGTCGCGACGGTGACCGTCCAGAACGCCGCCACGACGAGCTGTCCGAGCGCCCGCCACGTCGCGGCGGAGACGGGAGCGAGCGCCAGGGCGCGGCCGCCCGCGAACGCGGGAGCCACGAGCCGGACGTCGTCGAGCAGCGGGACGACGTCCGCACGGCCCGTCGGTCCGGCAAGAGGACCGGCGGCGGGGCCGGCGGCGGGCGCGGCGGCCGGTGCGGTGTCGCGGCCCGGGACCCACGCGGGGAATCCCGGGGCGGCCGCCGCGGCGGGCGGTGCGGGTGACTCGGTCATGACGACGAACGTAGGGCCCGGGCGGTGCCGGGCACACCGGTGCCGGCCCCCGTCCGCGGGGTGGGGTCTGCCCTACCCCGGCGCCTCCGGGCCCCGCTCCCGGGCACGGCCGGGGCACGACGGAGGGCCGGCCCCGGGTGTCCCGGGACCGGCCCCCTCACCGCCACGCATGGGGTCGTGGCGGGGTCCGTCGGTCGTGCGTGGTGCCGTCAGGCGCCGGAGGTCACGACACGGTGCAGGTCGCGCCGTTCAGCGTGAACGCCGTCGGCTTCGTGTTCTGGCCCGTGTGCGAGCCGTTGTAGCCGACCTCCACCGACGCGCCCGCCGCGAGCGTGCCGTTCCAGGCCGCGTTCGTGACGCTCACCGTCTGGCCGGACTGCGCCCACTGGGCGCTCCAGCCCTGCTGGACCCGCTGCCCGGACGGGTGGTCGAACCGGAGCGTCCACCCGCTGAGGGCCGACGTGCCGGTGTTGGTGATGCGGACCGAGGCCGTGAAGCCCGTGTTCCAGCCGTTGCTGGTGTAGCGGACGGCGCAGGTGCCGGTCGGGTTCTGCGTCGGGGTCGGCGTGACCGTGGGGGTCGGCGTCACCGTCGGCGTCGGGGTGACCGTCGGGGTCGGCGTGACCGTCGGCGTCACCGTGGGCGTGGGCGTCGGGGTCGGCGTCGTGCCGCCCTCGAACAGGCGCGCGTAGTCGGACAGCGCGCCGGCGATGGCCGTCTGCGACCAGAAGCGGTGGTACGTGAACGTGGGGTTCACGCCCGTGCGCAGCGCGGTCTCGATCTTCGACCACTGCGGGTCCTGCTTGTAGAAGGACCGGATGTCGAGGAAGGAGACGCCCGGCTTGATGACGTCGCCGTTGGGCATGGTGCCCGAGAACGACGGCGGCACGTACACGCCGTTGCCGCCGGCCACGTAGGTGTCGTCGAAGCGCTGGTAGTCCCCGCGCGTCTCGGGCGCCGCGACGCCGAGGGCGTCCTGGTTGTTCGCCCAGATGGCGTCGAGGAGCGCCTTGGCCTTGTCGCGCGACGCGGTGTCGCCCGAGCGGGCGGCGTAGAAGAGGAGCGCGCGGGCGGTGTCGCCGGCGACGCCGACGTCCTGGCCGGAGCTCTTCAGCGTGACGGTGAGACCGGCGTTGGACCCGGGGTTCGCCGCGTTCCACGTGTCGGGCTTGCCCGACCACGTGAGCTCGCTCGGCACGGACCAGTCGGCGCCGTCCACCTTGATGTTGGCGACGACCCACGGGACCCACTTGTCGAGGACCCGCTTGGCCTTGGCGTTGCCGGTCTCGTAGTACAGCTCGGCGACGCGCTGCACGCCCCAGGCCTGCATGCCGAACCACTGGTTCGACGGCGGGTCGTGGTAGACGGGCGCCTCGGTGTAGCCCATGCCGTAGAACGTCGGGGTGCCGGCCGGGGGCTGCGCGTAGGCACCGTCCCAGCTGTTCGTGGCACCGCCGGCGATCGGGCCGTTGGACGACTGCAGCCAGGTGTAGAACTCGAGCTGGCGGTCCATCGCCTTGGTCCAGTCGTCCTTCGCCGTGGGCGACCGGGGGGTCAGCTTCGGGTCGTTGGACAGCGCCCACGCCGCGAACGGGTTCTGGTAGCCGAAGTGCGCGTGCGAGGAGCTGATGCGCCACGCCCAGCCGGCCGACGCGTCCTGCGCGCCGCCCCACGCCATGTACCAGGACAGCAGGTAGTGCGCGCTGTTCCGGCCGGAGCCCGCGGGGCACGACGGCGACGTGCAGCCGATCTGCTTGAAGTACTTGTCGAACAGCGTGTACCGCAGGTAGTCGCCGAGCTTGGCGGCCTTCGCGACCGTCCCGGCGACCTCCGCCGCCTTGCCCTGCTCGGTCGCCCACTTGTTGGCCCAGTAGACGGCCTCGACGGCGCGCGCGTCGGCGTCGGACGCCGACGTGTACTTCCACTGCTTCGCGTACTGCGCGTCGCCGGTGAAGATGTCGAGGAAGCCGTTCCGCCCGCCGAACGTGAAGTCGTCGCAGGTCGGCTGCGGGATCGTCTCCCAGACCGACTCCTGCGGGCCGCGCTGGAACGTGTTGATGAGCGAGACGCCCTCGTGCGACGGGCCGAGCTGGCAGCCCGCGCCGGGCGCGTTGCCGAACCCGTAGACGTTGTCCACGTCCGCGAGCCAGTGCATCTGGTAGATGTCCGACGTGCCGTAGGTCGACTTCAGCTCGTTCGCGATCGGGTCGACGCCGACGGTGCCGCTCGTGTTGAGCTGCGACGGGTACTGGCTCGGGTGGTTGTACTCCGCGGCGTACGTCGCGGGCTTGCTCGGGTCGTAGAACGAGGTGGTCGGCTGGTCGGCCGACTGCGGGATCATGTACCTCTCCATGGTGTTCCACGCCGTGTTCAGCGGGGCCCACTCACCCGTGTGCTGGCCGTACAGCGCCTCGAGCCAGAGCCAGTAGCTGTAGGCCTCGGACGTCGTCATGTGACCGTGGTCCGGCGCCTCGACCATGAGGGTCTCGACCGCGTGGTACGGGATGCCCTGCGGGCTGAAGTACCCGTTGGCCGGGTCCTTGATCTTCTCGTACTGCTCGAGGAACCGCTTCGCGTACTCGGAGTCGGCCGGCGCGGCGGCCGCGGCGACGGGGGCGGCCGGCGCGGCCGGGCCCGACAGGGCGATCGCGGACTGAGCACCCGCGATGCCCACGAGCGACGTGGCGGTCAGGACGGCCCAGGCCGCTCTGACGGCACGCCGTCGGGTGGATGAGGACATCGTTTCCGTACCTTTCTCGGCGTCCGGGGTGCGCGCGTCGGTGCGGGGTCCCCGGTGTCCCGGCGCGCGCGGGTGCGCGGGCCGGTGCGGTGCACGAAGGAACGGACCGTCGGGGCGGGCGCCTCGGTGCACCCGGGTCCGGCGGTCTGGACGCGGCTCACTCTCGTGAGGTGCGGCACGGGCGGCTAGGTCGCTAAACGATTCGCGGGACGAACTGGTGGGAGCGCGCCCACCCGCACGGCGACGGGCCGGGCCGTCCGACGCCGTCCCTCTGACGGCGTGGTGCGGCCCGGCCCGTGCCGGTCGGGGTGCCGGCGGCGTCGCGCCGCCGGCGGGGAGGGGTCAGGACCAGCGGAACAGCTTCGCGGCGACGGGCGTGGCGAGGAGCGTCCAGCCGGCGAGCACGAGCACCTGCGTGGTCGGGAAGGGCTGGCCCACCCAGACCGCCGTCATCGCCTGCGACGCCGCCCCGAGCGGGAGGTAGGTCGCGATCTGCTGCACGACCTCCGGCATGACCGGCATCGGCAGCCAGACGCCGGCGAAGAACAGGGACCCGAAGTAGAGGATCATCCCCCACCCGTTCGCGGCCGCCGCGGTCGGCGCGAGCGCCGCGACGAGCGCCCCCATGGCGAACACCGCGACGACCGCGAGGACGAACACGCCGAGCAGCAGCAGGGGCTGCGTCGGGGCGGCGATGTCGAGGACCACGAGCCCGGCGGTGACGGCGAGGGCCGCCGCGAGGAGCAGCGCACCGAGGTTGACCAGCACCTGCGCGACCAGCAGCCGGCCCGGGCCGACCGGCGTGGTCGACAGCCGCCGCAGCACGCCGCGCTGCCGGTACGTCGCGACCGTCGCGGGGAACGTCGAGAGCGCGACGGTGGCGATCGCCAGGCTGAGCACGATCGGTGTGTACCCGGTGATGGCGGTGATGCGCGCCAGCAGCGGGTCCGACGTGTCGTACGGCTCGTCGGCCCACGGCATCGCCACGCCGAGGACGACGAGCAGGAGCGCCGGGAAGACGACCGAGAAGAACGCGACCGAGGGGTCGCGCAGCATCATGCGGGCCTCCGTCGCGGTCATGCGGGCGAGGGCGCGTCCGCGCGGGGCCGTGGTGGTACGGGGAGTGGTCGTGGTGGTCATGTCACACCTCCGAGGTGGACGCGGGGACGGTGGCACGGGCGTCGGCGGGGGTCTCGGACCCGTCGCCGGTGAGCGACACGAACGCGTCCTCGAGGGACGCGCGGTCGAGGCGGACGTCGGACGTGCGCACGCCGTGCCGGTCGAGGGCGACCAGCACGTCCTGCACGAGCGTCCCGCCGCCGCGGACGACGAGCGTGCGGTCGGTGACGGACGCCTCCCGCACCCCCGGCACGCCCGCGAGCGCGCCGAGCAGGACGTCGTCGCCGACGCCGCCGTCGGGGCGCACGCGCAGCACCTGCTCGCCGTGCGCGAGCGCGACGATCTCCTCCGGCGTGCCCACCGCGCTGACCCGCCCGGACGCGATGAGGGCGATGCGGTCGCAGAGGCGCTCCGCCTCCTCCATGAGGTGCGTGACCAGCACGATCGTCACGCCGGAGTCGCGGATCGCCTCGACGACGGCCCAGGTCTCGCGCCGCGCGTGCGGGTCGAGACCCGTGGTCAGCTCGTCGAGGATCGCGAGCTGCGGCCGCCCGACGAGCGCGAGCGCGACCGACAGCCGCTGCTTCTGCCCGCCCGACAGGTCCTTGAACGCCGTCTGCGCCTTCGCGGTCAGCCCGAGCAGGTCGAGCAGGTCCGCGGGGTCGGCCGGGTCCGCGTAGAAGGACGCGTACAGGTCGAGGGCCTCGCGCACGCGCAGCCGGTCCGGCAGCGCGCTCTCCTGCAGCTGCAGGCCGACGCGCTCGTGCAGCGCGACGGCGTCGCGCGTCGGGTCGAGGCCGAGGACGCGGACGGTGCCCGCGTCGGGCCGGCGCAGACCCGCGATCATCTCGACGGTCGTGGTCTTGCCGGCGCCGTTGCGCCCGAGGACGCCGTAGATCTCGCCGCGCTCGACGGTGAGGCTGACGTCCGCGACGGCGACGGTGCTGCCGTAGGTCTTGCGCAGGTGGTCCGCCTGGATGACGGGGGTGCTCATGGTGCCCTCCGGTGTGCTGGATGGGTGCGGTGCGGGCGGTGCGGTGCGGGCGGTGCGAGGGTGCGGGGTGCCGCGGGGCCGGCGTGGGGCCGGTCCCGTGGGGACGGGGTGCGAGCGGTGCGGGAGGTACGGCGTACGGAGTGGGGCGCGGGCGCCGCCCGGTGCGGAGCCGGGCTCAGCCGGTGGTGCGCAGCGGGAGCGAGCGGGTGACCGCCGCGTGCGCGGCGGTCGCGACTGCCGTGAGGACCAGGGCGCCGAGCACGTGCACGGCGGTGGCGGCGCCGGCGCCGAGCGGCTCGGCGAGGGTGACCGGGCCGACCTGCCCGGCCGACAGCGAGAGGAGGGCGGCGAGCGGGAGGAACGTCAGCGGCAGCGCGAGGGTGCCCCACCAGCCACCGAGGCGCTGGTAGGCCGACCCGACGAGCAGCCCCGTGACGCTCGCGACGACGTGCATCGGCACGTACTCGGCGAGGAGCGCCGCGGCCGAGTCGTGCGGTCCGGGCAGCAGGGCGTCGGTGACGGTGGTGTCCCAGCCGAGGGCGTCGTGCACGACCCCCTCGAGCAGCACGAGCACGGTCAGAACGACCCCGTACAGGACCCCGACGCCGACGGCGGTGACGGCGCTCGACCGGACGAAGACACGGCGCGTCATGCCGGCGGCGACGTGCACCCGCAGGTACACGGCCACGAGCACGATCGACTGGGCGAACAGGACCCAGATGCCGCCCTGCCGGGCGAGCCCGACCACGGTCGTCACGACGTCGTCCCGCACCGCGGCGAGGACCACCGTAGCGACCACGGCGCCGACGACGGCGATCGCCCAGAACCACAGGGTCAGCGGTGCCACCAGGCGCAGCTGCACGCGCAGCGCGTGCCGCAGCGGCGAGGGCCGGGTCACGGGCCGGGTGGCGGTGGCGGTGGTCATCGGGTCCTCCGGTGTCTCGGGGCCGGCGCGGTGCGGCGATCGGGCCGCGTGGTCAGCGCGGGGTGCGGACGGGCGTGGAGCGGACGAGCGCGACGTAGACGGCCGCCGTGACGAGTGCGAGGACGGCGCCGGTGAGCAGCGGCGCGCCGCCCGCGACGTCGACGAGCCCGTCGAGCGGGACGGGGCCGAACCACTCGCCGGCGAGGGCGAGGGTCGCGACGATCGGCAGGACCGTGAGCGGGAGCGTCACGGTGCCCCACCAGCCGCCGAAGCGGTGGAAGACGACCCCGACCAGCAGGCCGCAGAGGTTCGCGAGGACGAGCGCGGGCGCGAGCTCGGCGACCATGGCCGGGAAGTCCCGGCCGGTCAGCTCGAAGCCCTGCTCGAGGATCTCCGCGTCCCAGCCGACCGCGGCGTGCAGCGCGCGCTCGACCACCAGCAGCGCGGACAGGACGAGCGTGTAGCCGAGGCCCGTCGACACCGCCGCGACCAGGGACGCGCGGACGAAGGTGCGGCGCGTCATGCCGGCCGCGACGTGCGCCCGCAGCAGCCCCGCGATGAGCAGGATCGCCTGCGAGAACGGGAACCAGATGGCGGACTGGCGCGCGTAGGCGACGATCGACACGTCGACGGTGCCGTTGACGCGCCAGACGACGAGCGTCGCGACGAGCAGCACGACCAGCGCGATCGCCCAGTACCAGCCGGCCAGGTACACGGCGACGCCGAGCTGGCGGTGCAGCGCGTGCGCGAGCGGCGACGGGCGGCGGACGGCCGGCGCGGTGACGGTGGTGGCGCTCACGGCAGGACCTCGCTCCCGGTGCCGGCCGTCACGGCGCCGTCGCGGCGGCGGGGGTCGGTCAGGTGGACGAACAGGTCCTGCAGGGGGACGGGTCCCAGCTCGAGCCCCGTGGCGCGCGCCTGCGCGACGTCGGTGTCGGTGAGGACGCCCCGCACGGTGACCTGCGCGGTGCGGCCGAGCCGCTGGGTGCCGAGCACCGTGCGGCCGGCGACGAACGCGTCGACCGCGTCCTGCGGTCCGGTGACGGAGACGCCCTCCGCGCGCAGCGAGTCGGCGTCCTGCGTGATCAGCACCCGGCCGCGGTCGAGCACGACGACGTCCTCGATCAGCCGCTCGATCTCCTCGATGAGGTGGCTCGACAGCACGATCGTGCGCGGGTGCGCGAGGTAGTCGGCGAGCAGCGTGTCGTAGAACGCGTACCGGCTCGGGGCGTCGAGCCCGAGGTGGACCTCGTCGAGGACCGTCAGCGGTGCGCGGCTCGCCAGTCCGATCGTGATGCCGAACGCCGACTTCTTCCCCCGCGACAGCCTGCTCGGCTTGCTCTTCGGGTCCAGCTCGAACAGCTCCATGAGCTCGGCCGCGAACGCGCGGTCGAAGGTCGGGCGGGCGCCCGCGAAGAAGTCGAGGTTGTCGCGCAGCCGGTCCTCGTCGAGGACGTCGCCGGACTCGCGGACGAGGCAGACGCCGGGCGCGGTGCGCTCGTTCTCCCACGGGTCCTCGCCGTCGACGAGCACCTGGCCGGACGTCGGCCGGCGGAACGCGGCGACGAGCGCGCCGAGCGTCGTCTTGCCCGAGCCGTTGCGGCCGAGCAGCCCGGTGATGGTGCCGGGGCGGATCTCCAGGTCGACGCCGTCGAGCGCGACCGTGTCGCCGAAGCGCTGGGTGACCCCGCGCAGCGTGACGCCGTAGCCGGGGCTGGTGGCGGTCATCGTGCGGCCTCCGTGTCGGTGGTCGTGGTGGTGGTGGCGTCGAGGTGGGCCGCGCGCTCGCGCAGGCGGGCCACGACCTCCTCGACGGGGATGCCGAGCACCCGTGCCGCGTCGGCGACCGGGTCCACGGTGTCGGTGAAGAACGTCTCGCGGCTCTCGGCGAGGAGGCGCTCGCGGGCACCCGGGGCGACGAACATGCCGACGCCCCGGCGCTTGTAGAGGACACCCTCGTCGACGAGCTGGTTGAAGGCCTTGGCGGCCGTCGCCGGGTTGATCCGGAACGTCGTGGCGTACTGCGTGGTGGACATGACCTGCTCCTCGGCCGCGAGGTCGCCCGAGAGGACGTCCTGGCGGATCTGGTCGGCGATCTGCAGGTACACGGGGTCACGGCCGTCGAACACGGCGTCCCTCCGTTCCTGTTCTGTGGTTCGTTACATGACTAATGAACCACTGAACCGACGCGAGCACAACCCCTTCCACGGACGGACCTGCGCGCGACGCCGAGTGCTGCACGTCGCACCGAGTGCGGGTGGTGCACGTGCCGCACTCGGTGGGAGGTACCGCGCTCGGCGTGGGGGGACGCGGGCGGGTGTCCGGCCGGCGGTGTCGCCGGGCGGGCCGGTGACGGGGGTCAGGCGTCGACCGGGTGGCGGCCGAGCGTCGTGAGGAGGCGGAGCTTGTCGTCGTCCGGGGTGCCGGGGACGGCGGTGAGGACGAGGAGCACCTGGGACTGCTCGGCGTCGAGCAGCTTCTGGCACTCGAGCGTGAGCTCGCCGACCTCGGGGTGCACGAGGCACTTGGTCGGCCCGTGGACGAGCCCGACCTCGTGGTCGGCCCACACGCGCGCGAACTCCTCGCCGGACGCGAGCAGCGCGGTGACGGCCTGCTCGGCGCGCGAGCCGGCGCCCTGCCGGGCCAGGGCGGTGCGGAGCTCGGCGACGAACACGCGTCCGCGCAGGGCGTGGTCGCGCTCGGGGTAGATCCGCCGGGACGCCGGGTCCGTGAACCACCGGTACGCGGCGACGCGGTCGAGGCCCGTCAGGCGCGACGCGTCGCCGAACAGCGCGACGGCGGCGTCGTTCTGCACGAGCGTCTCCCCGAGGTCCGTCATGACCTGGGCCGGGGTGTCGTGCAGGCGGTCGAGCACGCGCATGAGCCCGGGCGCGACGTGCTCGGAGCGGCCCACGCGCTCGGGCGCGTGGTGCCCCGCGAGCCGGAACAGGTGGTCCCGCTCGGCGAGGGTCAGGCGCAGCCCGCGGGCGACCGCCGTGAGCATCTGGTCGGACGGCTGCGGCCCGCGGCCCTGCTCGAGGCGCGACCAGTAGTCGACGGACATGTCGCAGAGGAGCGCGACCTCCTCGCGCCGCAGCCCCGGGGCGCGCCGGCGGGCGCCGCGCGGCAGGCCGACGTCCTCGGGCTGGAGCGCCTCGCGACGGGTCCGCAGGAAGTCGGCGAGCTGGGTGCGGTCCACGCCCGCAGTCTTCGCCCCGGCGGGCCGGCGGGCAAGGACGCCCGCGCGCGGCCGGACCGGCAGCGCACGGGCGTCGTCGTCGCCGGACGTCACAGGCGCGTGCCGCCCGACGCCTCGAGGCGCTGGCCGGTCACCCACGCGAGCGCGGGCGACGCGACGGCCGCGACCACGGGACCGATGTCCTCCGCCTCGCCGACCCGCCCGAGCGCGGCCTGCGCGCCGAGCGCGGTGCGCGTCTCCGCGGAGTCCCGCACGCGGCCGCCGCCGAAGTCCGTCGCCACCGGGCCGGGGGCCACCACGTTGACCGTGATGCCGCGCTCCCCGAGCTCGAGCGCCCACCAGCGCGTCAGCGCCTCGACCGCCGCCTTCATCGCCCCGTACGCCGACAGGCCGCCGGGCGAGACGAACCGCGCCAGCCCGCTCGACAGGTTGACGACCCGGCCGCCGTCGGCGAGCAGCGGCGCGAGGCCCTGCGTGAGGAGGAAGACGCCGCGCACGTGCACGTCGAACAGGCTCTGCAGGTGCTCCGCCGTGGTGCCGCCGAGGGGCGTCGGCACCGCGTGCCCGGCGTTGTTCACGAGCACGTCGAACCGGTCGCGGCCCCAGGTGGCGGTGAGCGCGTCGGCCAGCCGGTCGGGGAACCCGGTGACGTCCGCGACGTCGCCCGTGTCGAGGCGCAGCGCCACGGCGCGCCGGCCCGCCGCCTGCGCCTCGGCGACCACCTCGGCGGCCTCGTCCTCGTGCTGCCGGTACGTGAGGACGACGTCGAGGCCGTCCGCCGCGAGCGCGCGCACGGTCACGCGGCCGAGGCCGCGGTTGCCGCCGGTGACCAGGGCGATGCGGGTGTCCGTCATGGGTCCTCCTCGTCGGGGCCGCCGCCCGGTGCGGGCGGCGGCGTCGGGACGAGCCTGCGTGCCGACCGTGGTGCGCGGAAGGCCGCGCCGGTCCGGGGACCGGGGGTCCCACCCTCGCGCTCGGCGGCGGGCTGGCAGGATCGGCGCCCGACGGCCCCACCGGCCGTCCCCGGGACGCACGGAGGGAGCCGCCATGGCGACGTGGGGCGAGCGCACGACGCACGAGCTCCTGCAGCGCGGCGACACCGAGCTGCGCCGCCTCCGGGTGCCGCTCGGCACGGTGCCGGAGGTGTGGGCGTTCGTCCGCGACGGCCGGCGCCCCGCCGGCCGGGGCTTCCTCTGGTTCGTCACCGTGACGAACGTGCTGCTCGGCGCGGCGCTGGCGGCCGGGTCGGCGTGGGCGCTGGCGGAGGCCGACGGGACCGGGTGGGCCGCGGGCGTCGCGATCGGCCTGGCGTGGGTCGCCGTCGGCGTCGGTGTCGGCGTGCTGCACCTCCGGCGGCCGGGGCCCGCCGACGGCGCACGGGTCGACGTGGCGACGGTGGAGGGCCGGCCGGCGGTGGTGCTGCCCCCCGCCGGGACCGTCCCGTGGGTGCAGGCGTCCGGGACGACCGCGGTCGCCGCCGCGCTCGTGACGGGGGCCGTGGCGGCGCACGGGTCGGGCGGCGCCGTGCTGCTGTGGCTGGCGGCGCTGCCGGTGCTGGTCTGCGTGCCCGACCTGTGGCTGCGCGCGCGGCACGGCGGCCGGCTCGTGCTCAGCCGCGAGGGCCTGCACCTGCACGCCGGGGACGGCGCCGGCACGCTGGCGTGGGACGACGTCGCGGGCGTGCGGCTGGTGGACACGGGCCGCTACGTCGACCTCGTGGTGGAGGCCCGCCCGGACGCACCGTCGTGGCGCTGGCACCGACGCCGTGGCGTGCTGCCGCGGACGCCGCGCCGGCCGGGGCTGGCCGTGCCGCTGCCGCTGCTCGACGTGCGACCGTCCGTCCTCGTCCGCTCGCTGGAGCACTGGGCGCGCCACCCCGGCACGCGCACGGAGCTGGAGGACGACCGCGGCCGGTACCGGCTGGCCGAGGGCACACCGTCCCTGCCCTGGTGAGCGCGTCTACTCCAGGAGCCGGAGCAGCAGCCGCAGGGGCGCGGTGAGCAGCCGCAGCAGCAGGACGCCCGCCTCGATGCCGTCGGCCGACTCGACGACCCCGCCGAGGAACCGGCGGACGCGACCCCGCCGGCGTGGTCGGTGCATGCGCATGTCGCTCCTCCTCCGTCCGCCGGTGCGGACGCCACCCTAGGGTCCGGGGCGGCGACCGGGTGCGGCGAGGAAGGCCGGCCACGTCCGACCGCTCGGGCACGGATCCGCCGACGTCCCGTCGGCGCCGGCGTGCGCCGGTCAGGGGGTCGACAGGCTCCGCAGCTCGTCGCGCAGCCGGCCCATCCGCTGGTCCAGGTCGGCCGCGACGCGGGCCGCGTCCTCGAGCTCCCCCAGCAGGTGCGGCGGTACCTCGCGGTCGTACTTGTAGTACAGCTGGTGCTCGATGCTCGCCCAGAAGTCCATGGCGATCGTCCGCACCTGCAGCTCGACGTACACGTGCTCCGTGCGGTCCGACAGGAACACGGGCACGCGCACGATGACGTGCAGCGAGCGGTACCCGTTCGGCTTCGGGTGCGCGATGTAGTCCTTCACCTCGACGACGTCGACGTCGGGCTGGCGCGAAAGCATCCGCACCACCCAGTACGCGTCGGAGACGAAGCTCGTCGTGATCCGCACGCCCGCCACGTCGCGGATGCGCTCGCGGATCGCCGGCAGCGTCGGCTCGCACGCCGTGCGGAGCACCTTCTGCACGAGCGAGTCCATCGACTTCAGCCGGGAGCGCACGTGCTCGATGGGGCTGTGGTCGTGCGTCTGCTCGAACTCCTCGCGCAGGATGTTGACCTTCGTCAGCACCTCGTCGATGCCGAACTGGTAGGTCATGAGGAAGCGCGTGAGCTCGCGCTGGAGCGCGCGGATGCGCCGCGGGAGCTCGTCCGGGTCGGCGTCGGGGCGCAGCAGGCGGCCGGTGCGCACGTGCACGAGCTCGGTCAGGACGCGGGTCTGGGCACCGGTGTCGGCACGACCGTCGCGCACGTGCCCGTCGACGCGGCCGGGCGCGTGCCCGTCCACGCGGCCGGGCGGGTGCCCGTCGACGCGGGCATCCGGGGCGGCCGTCGGGTCCTGGTCCACGTCGGGTCGAACGACTGCGGACGTGCCCGTGTTCCGGGGTCCCGCGCTCACGCGTCCGCGAGCGCGATCGACACGGTGACCTCGTCGCCCGCCGCGAGGCCGCTCTCCTTGCGGCGGTCGCTGCTGAACGGCAGGAGCCGGCGGCCGTCGCGGGTGCCGACCGTCGTCGTGAACGTGTAGCCGCCGACCGTCGCGGTCACCCTCGGCCGTCCGCCGCCGCCGAGGGCCGTCATGACGTCGTCGGGGACCGGGATACCGGTCGTCGTGCCGCCCGTGGCGAGGATCGTGGTCCGGTACTCCATGGCGCGAGTGTGGTCCCGGGCGGCGGGGCGACGCCAGTACCTCTCACGCCGGCCGCCGACGGGAGGCGTGAGGCGTCACTGCCGCCAGGTGCCGGCAGGACGCGGTCGGCGAACTCGGTCAGGACGCGGGTCGCGAACCACGTCCGCAGTGACGACGCCTGCACCGGGTCGCGTCGCTCGACCGACCGGATGCCGAGCTCGATCTCGTACACGGTCATGACCGACAGGAAGAGCGACTCGGGGTCCTGGCCGTCGACCCACGCGACGCCCCGCGGGTCGGGAGCACGTCGGCGCAGCTCGGAGAGGACGTTCGTGTCGAGCAGGTGGCTCACAGGTCCACCGGGCGGACGTCGAACGCCACGCGGCCCGGCTCGAGTTCGACGTCGTCGTCCATGCGGAGGGCCTCGGACAAGGACGGACGCGCAGCGCGGCGCGTCATGCGCTGGGAGTCGGCGTACGTGAGCAGCACGTGCGAGGGCTCACCGCGGTCGGTGATCACGACCGGCCCGTCCTTGGCCGCGCGCTTGGCGGCGGAGACGTCGTGGTTGAACTCGCGAGACGTGACGTGGGGCATCGCGGCCTCCTTGCAGGTACATACCTGAGTCAACCCCGCGCCGGTTGTCGGCGGAAGAGCCTCCCGGGGGCACCGCGAGCGATCGGCTGCCGGAGGTGCAGCGACGCGCCCGCCGGCGGGCCGCCTCCCCGTAGGGTGCGTGCACGTCCGTCCTCTCGCCCCTGGAGGTGCCGTGCCCGGCCGTGCCGACCGTGCCGTCCTGTCCGCCGCCGTCCGTGCCGAGCGTGCGGCCCTCGCCGCCGACCTCGCCGGCCTCGACGACGCCGCCTGGGCCACGCCGTCGCTGTGCGGGCGCTGGACGGTCGAGGACGTCGTCGCGCACCTCACGGCGGCGGCGCACATGACGCCGATGCGGTGGCTGGCGAGCATCGTGGGCGCCCGCTTCGACGCGGACGTGCACAACGCGCGCCGGCTCGCGGAGCACCGCGGGGCGACGCCCGCCGAGACCCTCGCGAACTTCCGCGCGGCGGTCGACCGCACGACCGCCCCCTCCGGCGACACGGCCGCGTGGCTCGGCGAGGTCGTCGTGCACGCGCAGGACGTGCGGCGCCCGCTCGGGATCGCGACGACGCCGTCGCTGGAGGCCGTGACCGCGGTCGCGGAGTTCTACGTCCGGCGCGACTTCGCCGTGCACAGCGCGAGCGCGGCCCGCGGGCTGCACCTGGTGGCGACGGACGGGCCGTTCGCCGCCGGCGAGGGACCGGAGGTGCGCGGGACGACGCTCGCCCTGGTCATGGCGACGGCGGGACGGACGGCGTACCTCGACGACCTCGCGGGGCCGGGCGTCGCGACCCTGCGGGACCGCGTCGCGTCCGCCTGACGCGCGTCAGGCGTCGACGGCCCGGGCGACGAGCGCCGGGCGCCCGTCCGGGCGGGGCGGGGCGCTGTCCGTGCGGGCGGGGTCGGCGTCGACCTGCGGCCCGTCGGCGTGGGGCACGTCGGCCGGGGGTGCGGGCGCCTCGCGGACCACGCGGCAGACGTCCTCGCCGTGCGCCGGTGCGCCGGTCAGCCGGGTCAGGAGGCCGCGCAGCACGGTGCGCTCCGCGGGCTCGAGCCCCGCGAGGACGTCGTCCTCCGCGGCCGTGACGCGGGCGGCGAGGTCCGTGTGCGCGGCGCGCCCCGCGTCGGTGGGGGCGATCCGCCGCACGCGCCGGTCGGCGGGGTCGGGACGCCGCTCGACGAGGCCGCAGCCGACGAGCTTGTCGACGAGGTACGTCATGACCGTCCGGTCGATGCCGAGCCGCGCCGCCAGCGCCGCCTGCGTCGGCGGGGCGCCGTCGACCACCGCGGCGAGCACGTGCCAGCCGCGCGGGCCGGACGGGACGTCGGCGACGGCGTGCTCGACGGCCGCGCGCCAGCGGCCCAGCAGGGTGCCGAGCTGCCAGCCGAGGTCGCCGCCGGACGTCGTCATGCCCTGAGCGTACTCGCGGTGACACAGATCGTCTGCCGTGCATACGATCGTGCTCGCAGACGACAGGAGACGCACCACGATGACCGACTACGGCCACGAGCTGACGTTCGGCACCTTCCTCACGCCGCAGGCCGCGGACCCGCAGGCACCCGTGGCGCTCGCCGTGCTCACCGAGCAGGCCGGCCTCGACCTCGTGACGTTCCAGGACCACCCGTACCAGCCGGCGTTCCTCGACACGTGGACGCTCCTGACCTGGGTCGCCGCGCGCACCGAGCGCGTGCACCTGGCGGGGAACGTCCTCAACCTGCCGCTGCGGCAGCCCGCCGTGCTGGCCAAGGCCGTCGCGAGCCTCGACGCCCTCTCGGGCGGGCGGGCCGAGCTCGGGCTGGGCGCCGGCGGGTTCTGGGACGCCATCGAGGCGATGGGCGTCCCGCGGCTCACCCCCGGCCAGGGCGTCGACGCCCTCGGCGAGGCGATCGACGTCATCCGCGGGCTGTGGGACACCGGCGAGCGGCGGCCGCTGCGCGCGGGCGGTGCGCACCACCACGTCGCCGGGGCGAAGCGCGGACCCGCACCCGTGCACGACGTCGGCATCTGGGTCGGCGCCTACAAGCCGCGCATGCTGCGGCTCGTCGGCGAGAAGGCCGACGGCTGGCTGCCGTCCCTGGGGTACCTGCAGCCCGGCGACCTGGTGCGCGGCAACGCGGCCGTCGACGAGGCCGCCCGCGGCGCGGGCCGCGACCCGCGCGAGGTCCGCCGGCTGCTCAACCTGTCCGGCCGGTTCTCGCCCGCGTCCGACGGGCTGCTCGTCGGCCCGCCCGAGCAGTGGGTCGACGACCTCGTGCGCCTCGCGCTCGACGACGGCATCGGCACGTTCGTGCTCGGCACCGACGACCCCGCGACGATCCGCACGTTCGCCGAGCGCGTCGCGCCGGCGGTGCGCGACCAGGTCGCCGCGGCGCGCGCGACCGCCGGCACGCAGACCGGGCCCGTGCGCTCCGTCGCGCAGCTGGCGAAGCGCGCCGCCGGGATCGACTACGACGCGGTGCCCGCGGGCCTCGACGCCGTCGAGCCGGGCGACCGCCGGTACGCGTCGCTGCGCTCGACGTACATGCGCCGCGGCGAGCCGGGGCTCGTGCTGCTGCCGCGGACCGTCGAGGAGGTCGTCGACGGGCTCGCCTACGCGCGTCGGCAGCGCGGGCCGCTGGCCGTGCGGTCGGGCGGCCACGGCATCAGCGGGCGGTCGACCAACGACGGCGGCGTCGTGCTCGACGTCGGCCGGCTGGACCAGGTCGAGGTCGTCGACGCCGCGCGCCGCCGGGTGCGGCTCGGCGCCGGCGCGACGTGGGGTGCCGTCGCCGCCGCGCTCGGGCCGCGCGGGTGGGCGATCTCGTCGGGGGACTACGGCGGCGTGGGCGTCGGCGGGCTCGCGACGACGGGCGGCATCGGGCTGCTCGGGCGCTCGTACGGGCTGACGATCGACCACGTCGTCGCGGCCGAGGTCGTCACCGCCGACGGCACGGTGCACCGCGTCGACGCCGAGCACGAGCCCGAGCTGTTCTGGGGCCTGCGCGGCGCCGGCGGCAACCTCGGCGTCGTCACGTGGGTCGAGGTCGAGGCCGCCGAGGTGCCGGACGTCGTGTTCGCGACGATGGTGTTCGACGCGTCGGAGCCGGGCGTGCTGCTCGAGCGGTGGGGGCGCCTGGTCGAGGCGTCGCCGCGGCAGCTGACGAGCTTCCTGCACCTGCAGGCGTCGTCGCCGGGGCGGGGGCCCATCGCGCAGGCGATGACGGTGTGGGCGGACGACGACGCGCAGGCGGCCGTCGAGGCGCTCGAGCCGATGCTGGGCGTCGCACCGGTGCTCGACCAGCGCGCGCAGCTGACCCCGTACGCGGGGATCGTCGGGCCCGTCGCCAGGCACCACGACGGCGGCGCGCCGCCGGTGTCGCGCTCCGGGTTGCTCCGGACGATGACCCCGGAGGCCGCCCGGGACCTGGGGCGCGTCCTCGAGTCCGGCGAGACCACGCTCGTGCAGCTGCGCGCCACCGGCGGCGCGGCCAACGACGTCGCCCTCGACGCCACGGCCTACGCGCACCGCGACCACGCGTTCTCCGCCACGGCGTTCACCTCGCGCGGCTCCCGCGCCGGCCTCGACGACGTCTGGGACCGCCTCGCGTACCCGCACATGGACGGCCTCTACCTGTCGTTCGAGACCGACCCGCGCCCCGAGCGCCTCCTCGACGCGTTCCCGCCGGCGACGCTGACCCGCCTGCGCGCGCTCAAGCGCACGTACGACCCGGACCACGTCTTCGACCAGAACTTCCCGATCGACCCGCGCGCCTGACCGCACACCGTCCACCGTCCCCCCGCCGCCACCGTCCCCGCCGCCGCCGCCACCACCAAGACTGCCCCCGAACGGAATACCGGTGCGGCTCCAGCGCCCGTATCGCGACACCGGTATTCCGCTCGGCAGGCGTGGGGTGGGGGTGAGGTGGGGCGGCGGCGGACGAGGTGCGGATCGGACTCCACACATCCGGGTCGGGAGGCGTCTTCAGAGGGCACGCATCCACGAGCCCTCACGGAGGACCCGATGAACCCGAGCACCACCGCCCCGTCCCGTCGCAGCCGCCTCGTCGCGGTCGGCGTCATCGCCTCGACGCTGACCGTCGCGGGGGCCGGCGCCGCGATCGCCGCCAACGCCGGGAAGGTCCCGGACAGCGCCGGCGACGCCCCCGCGGCGGTCGCCGCCGACGCACCGGCCCCCGCACCCGTCGCCGCGGACGCCCCGGCCGCGGCGGAGGCCGGGGACCCCCTCGGCGGGCTGTCGGACGCCTACACGCAGGAGCAGTACGACGCGCTCTGGGGTGCCGGCTACACGACCCAGGACCTCGAGGCGCTGGCCGCGCTGTGGGGCACGGAGTACGTCGAGACGAAGGCCCGTGTCGGCCAGATGGTCCTCGACGGCGAGGCGGTCCCGGTGGCCCCGGGCTCCACGCCCTTCGACGCGGACGACCCGTCCGGCTACAACCCCGCGCAGTACGACGCCCTGTGGGACGCCGGGTACACGTTCGACGACGTCGAGGCCCTCGCCGCGCTGTGGGCCACGGACGTCGCCGAGACGAAGGCGCGCGCCGGTCAGGCGCTGCTCGACGGGCAGACTCTCCCCGTCGCGCCCGGCAGCACCCCCGCCGGCTCCTGACCCACCCGCCCACCCCCGACGAGACGAGGTCCGCGTGGACGAGCTGACGCTGCGCACCGGGTTCGAGATCGAGCTGCTGGCGCCCGCGGGGTCGGACCGGCAGGAGCTGGCGACCGTGCTGGCGGAGCGCCACGGCGGTGCCGTGCGGCGGTCCTTCCACACGGACAGCGAGCCGTCGGCGGTGCCGGGCGTGGGCGTCTTCCGTCACCTGTCGCCCGCGTTCGACGTGGTCGACGCGGCCGGTGCACCGGTCGCGCGGCTGGTGGACGACATCACCATCGAGGCGGACCTCGCCCCGGCGCCCGGGTCGCGCACGCGACCCGGGCACCGGGGGTGGTACCGGCTGCTCTCCGACGACGCACGCCTGCTGCGGCTCGTCGCGCAGCACGCCGACCCCGGGGCGCCCCTCGCGAGCGTGCTCGACCCGGTCGCGGCGCTGTTCGGCGTCCGGGCCGACGTGTTCGCCGCCGCGGCGCGCGTGAACGACGCGACGGGGGCGACGATCGCGGTCGCGCTGCCGCTGCCGGCGGGGCGCGAGCGCCCGTGCGAGGTCGTCACGCCGCCGCTCGTCGCCGACCACGCCGCCGCCCTCGAGCGCCTGCTGGCGCCCGCGCGCGAGCTCGGCTTCACGGTCCCGCGCGAGGCGGCCGTGCACGTGCACGTCGACGGCGCCCCGTTCCGCCGGCCGGCCGCGTTCGCCAACGTCGTGCGGCTGTTCGCGCACTGGCGCGAGCCCCTGTGGGCCGCGCTCGGCACCAACCCGGCGTGCCGGCGCCTCGCACCGCTGCCCGACGCGCTCGTCGACCTGGTCGAGCGGCCGTGGGCGGACGACGACGCGGGCTGGGCCGGGCTGCGCACCGAGGCGCGCGCCGTGGGGCTCACCAAGTACGCGGACGTGAACCTCACGCAGCTCGTGGTCGAGCGGCCCGTCCGCGACACGGTCGAGGTGCGCGTCCTGCCCGGCGACGTCGACGGGCACGCGGTCGTCCGCCGCGCCGCGGTCGTCGAGCGGCTGCTGCTGCGCTGCCTCGACCCCGCGCCCCTCCCCCGGCCCGGCGCCGCCGCGGCCCGCGACCCGCGCGCCGCTCTCGACGAGCTCGCGGCGGTGGCCGTCCGATGACGACGTGGATCCGGACGGCCGGCCCCGACAGCGCCGCGATCCCCGTGGTGGTGCCGGCGCGCGCCCGGCCGCGCGCCGACCCGGCGGCCGCGGCGGACCCGGCTGCGCGCGCCCTCGACGACGTCGTGCGCGACCACCTGCCCGGGCTCCTGCGGTACGCCACGGTCCTCGTCGGCGACGGGCACACCGCGGCCGACCTCGTGCAGGAGGTGCTGCTGCGCGCGCACGTCCGCTGGACGCGCATCTCGCTGCTCGACCGCCCCGACCTGTACCTGCGCCGCATGGTGACGAACGAGCACCTGTCGTGGCGCCGGCGCTGGCACGTGCGGACCGTCCACCCCGCCGACGACGGCGTCCTCGCCGCGCACGCCCGGCCCCAGGGCGACCACGCGGACGCCGTGGTCCGGGACGACGCGATGTGGCAGCACCTCGCCGCGCTGCCACCGCGCCAGCGCACCGTCCTCGTGCTGCGGTACTACGAGGGCCTGACCGACCCGGAGATCGCGACCGTGCTCGGCACATCGAGCGCGACCGTCCGCTCGCACGCCTCCCGCGCCCTGGCCGCGCTGCGCCAGACCGACCTCACCACCCGACCGGAGCACCGATGAGCCAGCCGCACCCGGCCGCGGGCGACGCCCCCGAGCCGACCTCCTTCCCGGCCACGCCCTTCCCCGCGACCGACGACGAGCTCGCCGCCCGCATCACCCACGCGCTGCACGCCCGCGCCGCCGCGCAGCGCCCCGACCTCGACGCGGTGGCCGCCCGGCTGCGCGCGGAGGCCGGCCGCCGGGACGCCCAGCCGGCCACGGTCCGTGCGCTGCACCGCGGCGGCAAGATCGTCGCCGCGGGCCTCGTGACCGGCACGCTGGCCGTCGCCGGTGCGGGCGCCGCGGCCGCGGCCAACCCGTACTCGTCGGTCGCCCGCGCCGTCGAGGGCGCGGCGCAGGCCGTCGGCATCGACTGGTCGGCCATGCCGGACGGCTACACGCGTGAGCAGTACGAGGCGTTCTGGGACACCTACGACGTCCGGGAGGCGTCGGCGCTGAGCGTCCTGTGGGGCACGGACATGATCGAGACCAAGGCGCGGGCCGGGCAGATGCTGCTCGACGGGCAGGCGCCCCCCGTCGAGGAGGCGTTCGCGGCGTCCCCGGAGGACGCCGCGATGCGGGCGGCGGACGAGGCGTTCCCCGCGTTCTGGGCGGCCGGGTACACGACCGAGGACCTCGAGCAGCTCGTCGAGCTGTGGCAGGGCGACGTGTTCGAGGTCAAGACGCGCGCGGGCCAGACCCTCCTCGACGGCGGCACGCTCCCGATCCCCCCGTCGGGCACCCCGCGGACCACCGACGACGCCGGCGCTCCCCCGGCCCGCCCCTGACGGCGCCCGTCCCCCACCCGCCCCCGGCCACGTCCCCCTCGGCCACGCTCACGTCAGCCGCCGACCTCGTCCGACCTGCCCCGACCTCGTCAGGTAGCGGTGACGTGGTCGAGGCCGGGGTGACGAGGTCGGCGCGGGAGCGGCGCGCGCGGGGGTGATGTACCGGTTTCGCCCGGTTCGCGCCTTGTCGGGCGCGTCCGTGCAGGGCTACTCCGGTTCCAGGGGCGGCTCGCACCGGACGGAGCGTCCGGGGCCGCCCCGGGACGGGGGACGAGATGACGACAGCACGAGGGACGCGCGGGGCACGCGGAGCAGCCCGGGTCCGCGCGGTCCGCGCCGCCGTGGTCGCGGTGCTGGTGGCGGGCGCCGCCCTGGTCGCACCGCCCGCGACGGCGCACGGACGGACGACGCTCGACGTCGACGCGCCCGCGCACGTGGTCGCGGGCGTGCCGTTCGACGTCACGGTCACGGTGCGCGACCGGGGCCGTCCGGCGACGGGCTACCGCGGCACCGTGGAGCTGAGCACCGACGACCCGCTGGTGCGCGCGCTGCCGCCCGCGCACACGTTCACGGCGGCCGACGGCGGCACGGTCACGTTCACCGGCGTGACGCTCGTCGGCACGGGCCGGCACCGCGTGGCGGCGCAGGACGTGGACCGGCCGCGCCTGGACGGCGCCGACCGCGTGCGGGTGCGCGACGCGGGCGCGGCGATCGAGGGCCAGGTGCTGTCCGGCTTCGACCCCGTCGAGGGCGGCCAGGTCACCGTCTACGACGCGGTGACGGGCCACGCCCTCGCCACGGGCCCGGCGGACATCGACGGGTACTACTACCGGATCACCGGCCTGCCCGCGGGCGCGGTCAAGGTCGGCGCCGTGGTGCCCGGCCCGTACGAGCCGGACTTCGCCAACAACCGGGACACGCTCGAGGAGGCCGACGTGTTCGTCCTGCAGCCCGGGCAGACGCTCGTGCAGAGCTGGGACGCGGAGGACTTCGGCCCGTACCTCGACGTCCAGTACGTCTGGCCGTCCTGAGCCGGGACGGCGGGGGCGGTGCGCCCCGCCGTCGCCCCGGGCGCGTCGTCGTTCCGGGCGCCTCGTCACTCCGGGCGCATCGGGTCCTGCGGGTCGGTGCCGGTGCCGGTGCCGGTGCCGCGCGTGACGACCAGCGGGCGCAGCCGCACCCACAGCAGGAACCCGCCGGCGACGACGAGCAGCCCGATGCCGGTCCACAGGTTGACGTTCGCGCCGTCGGCCTTGGCCAGGTCGTCCTCCGACGTGAAGAACAGCCCGACGACCGTGATGACGAGCCCGTAGATGCCGAGCAGCGCGCCGATGATCGTGCGGATGTCGAACGCGCGGACCACCCGCGCGGTGTCCTGCGAGGCCATGTCCGGCTCCTGTCTCAGTGGAAGACGACGTTGAGGCCGACGACGAGCACCAGCGCGATCGCGGCGAGGCGCGTCGGGCGCTGGTACCAGGGCAGCGTGTGCTCGGCGGGGTCGGTCCGCAGCTCCTTCGGCGTCAGCGAGTACACGAGGCCGCGCAGCTCGGACTCCGCCTTCGGGCGCGTGACCGTCGTGACGGCGACGCTCACGAGGATGTCGACGACGAACGCCGCACCCGCGGCGGCGAAGCTCGCGCCCTGCCCGGACAGCGGGATGACGCCGAGGCTGAGCGGGCCGAGCGCGTCCTCGCTGAGCACCGCGACGAGGATCGCCGCGATCGTGCCGCTCGCCAGGCCCGACCAGCCGGCGGTCGCCGTCATGCGCTTCCAGAACATGCCGAGGATGAACGTCGCGAACAGCGGCGCGTTGAAGAACCCGAACAGCGTCTGCAGGTAGTCCATGAGGTTGCTGTAGCCGGACGCCAGCAGGGCGGTGAAGATCGCGACGACGGTCGCCGCCAGCGTCGCGAGGCGGCCGACCCTCGTGTAGTAGTCGTCGGGCTTGTCCTTGACGACGTACTGCTGCCACAGGTCGTAGCTGAAGACCGTGTTGAACGCCGAGATGTTCGCCGCCATGCCGGCCATGAACGCCGCCAGCAGACCCGCGATCGCGATGCCGAGCATGCCGTTGGGCAGCAGGTCGCGCATGAGCAGCAGCAGCGCGTCGTTGTACTGGATGTCGCCGCCCTCCTGCCCCTCCTTGAGCGCGACGATCTCCGGGGACAGGACGCTCGCGATGATGCCCGGGATGATGATGATGAACGGCACGAACATCTTCGGGAACGCGCCGATCACCGGCGCCCGGCGCGCGGCCGACATCGACTCCGACGCCATCGCGCGCTGCACCTCGACGAAGTTCGTCGTCCAGTAGCCGAACGACAGGACGAAGCCGAGCCCGAACACGATGCCGATCACCGACAGCACCGGCGAGTCGAAGCCGGTGAGCGCCTGGCCGGGCCACGACGACAGCTCGCTCTCGCCGCCCGGGCCCGCGCTGACGCGCTCCACCAGGCCGTCCACGCCGCCGACGCGGTGCAGGCCGACGAGCGTCAGCGGCAGCAGCGCCGCGACGATGACGAAGAACTGCAGCACCTCGTTGTAGATCGCCGCCGAGAGGCCGCCGAGCGCGGTGTAGCTGAGCACCACCGCCGCCGCGATGACGAGCGAGACCCACAGCGGCCAGCCGAGCAGCACGTTGACGATCGTCGCGAGCAGGTAGAGGTTCACGCCCGCGATGAGCAGCTGCGCGAGCGCGAAGCTCAGCGCGTTCACGAGGTGCGCTCCCGTGCCGAACCGGCGGCGCATGAACTCGGGGACGCTGCGCACCTTCGAGCCGTAGTAGAAGGGCATCATCACGATGCCGAGGAACAGCATCGCCGGGATCGCGCCGATCCAGTAGTAGTGCATGGTCGCCATGCCGATCTCGGCACCGTTGGCGGACATGCCCATGACCTCGACGGCGCCGAGGTTCGCGGAGATGAACGCGAGTCCCGTCACCCAAGCGGGGAGCGCGCGCCCCGAGAGGAAGAAGTCGAGGCTCGTCGAGACCTGGCGCCGGGCGAGCAGCCCGATGCCGAGGACGAACACGAAGTAGATCGCGACGAGCGCGTAGTCGACGGCGTTGGCGTCGAGCCGCAAGGCGTCGGTGGCCTGGTCCACGGCGAGCTCCCTGGAGGACGGGCGGAAGTCGCCGGCGGAGGTCGTCGTCGTCCTCCGCCGGCGGGGCGACGGACACGCTAGGACCGCGGGGCGCGACGCGCGCGGCGAGGGGCATCCCGGGGACGTCACGAGCGTCACACCTGCGGGAACGCCCCGAGCCGTGGGCCGCTCGGGCGCGCGCGGACCGCTCTCGAAGCGCTTCACCCGATCGGGCGCACCTTCGATGAGAGGGTTCACATGAATCGGAGGAATCGGACATCCTCCGAGCGGCCCGGCCGGTTCCGGGCCGCCCGGGTGCCACGTCGCCGTGGCCCGTCCCCCCGATGCTCAGCGAGGCTCCTTGATGCGTCCCGTCCGTTCCCGCCGCTCCCTCGTCGCCGTCCTGGCGCTCGTCACGACCTTCACCGGCGGCGTGGTCGCCGCCACGTCCGCCACCGCCGCCACCGGCTGCTCCGACGTCGAGCTCGTGTTCGCCCGCGGCACGGGCGAGCGCGCCGGGCTCGGCGTCCTCGGCACGCCGCTCGTCCGCGCGCTGCAGGCCGAGCTGCCCGGCCGGTCGGTGTCGTCGTACGCCGTCGACTACGCCGCCAACAGCGCCCAGACCAGCGCGGGCCCGGGCGCGACCGACATGACGCGCCGCGTCGTGTCCCGCGCCGCCGCCTGCCCCGGCACCCGCTTCGTGATCGGCGGGTACTCGCAGGGCGCCACCGTCACCGACATCGCGATCGGCATCCGCACCGGCACGACCAGCGGCGAGGCGATCCCCGCGAACCTCGCCGACCGCGTCGCCGCCGTCGTCGTCTACGGCAACCCGCTGGGCCTCACGGGCCGCACCATCGCGCAGGCCAGCCCGACGTACGGGCCGAAGGCCAAGGAGTTCTGCAACACCGGCGACCCGGTGTGCCAGCGCGGCGGCGGCAACTTCGCCGCGCACATCACGTACGCGACGAACGGCACCGTCACCGAGGGCGCGCGCTTCGCGGCCGCGCTCGTCAACCAGACGGCGCCCACCCCGGCGCCGACGAACCCGGGCACGACGCCGACGCCGAGCCCGACGAGCCCGACGAACCCCGGCCAGCCGGCCACGTGCGTCACGGCCAGCACCCGCGACCACGTCGAGGCGGACCGCGCCGTCCGCGTCGGCCTGCGCACCTATGCCCGCGGCTCGCGCGACCCGCTCGGCTACTGGTCGAGCCGCACGTCGGTCTCCCTCTCCCAGACCACCGACGGCTGGGACCGCGTCACGAGCTGCTGACCCGGGTCCCGCCCGCGGCTCAAGCGACGAGGCCCGGACCGCTCGGCGGTCCGGGCCTCGTCGGGCGTGCGGGGGTCAGACGATCGCGAACCGCCGCGCCACGAGCACCTCGGCGATCTGCACGGCGTTCAGCGCCGCGCCCTTGCGCAGGTTGTCGTTGCTGATGAACAGCGCGAGGCCGCGGCCGTCGGGCGCGCCCTCGTCCCGGCGGATCCGGCCGACGAACGACGGGTCCTGGCCGGCGGCCACGAGCGGCGTCGGGACGTCGGCGAGCTGCACGCCCGGCGCGGTCGACAGCAGCTCGGTCGCACGCTCGACCGTGATCTCGCGCTCGAACTCGGCGTTGACCGACAGCGAGTGGCCCGTGAACACGGGCACGCGCACGCACGTCCCGGAGACGAGCAGGTCCGGGATGTCGAGGATCTTGCGCGACTCGTGCCGCAGCTTCTGCTCCTCGTCGGTCTCGTGCAGCCCGTCCTCGACGATCGACCCCGCGAGCGGGATGACGTCGAACGCGAT
The DNA here is from genome assembly GCF_047229365.1 of Cellulomonas pasadenensis. Lineage (NCBI taxonomy): Bacteria > Bacillati > Actinomycetota > Actinomycetes > Micrococcales > Cellulomonadaceae > Cellulomonas > Cellulomonas pasadenensis. The sequence goes on from NZ_JBFTEP010000022.1 coordinate 27,303, forward strand.
CGGCGCGACGTACTTCTCCGGCGACGGGAACGCGACCGCCCCGCCGTCGTGGACGAGCCCGAGCGTGTCCTGCTCGACGGCGGCGCGGACCTGCCGGTCCAGCTCCTCCGCCCCGGCGAGGCCGGACCCCGACACCGCCTGGTACGTGGACACGACGAGCCGGCGCAGGCCGGCCTCCGCGTGCAGCACCTTGAGCACCGGCATCGCGGCCATCGTGGTGCAGTTCGGGTTCGCGACGATGCCCATCGGGATCTCGTCCAGCGCGTCCGGGTTCACCTCGGACACGACCAGCGGCACGCGCGGGTCGCGGCGCCACGCGGACGAGTTGTCGACGACGATCGCGCCCGCCTCGGCGAACCGCGGCGCGTGCTCCTTCGAGGTCGAGCCGCCGGCCGAGAACAGCGCCAGGTCGATGCCCGACAGGTCGGCCGTCGCGACGTCCTCGACGACGACGTCCTCGCCGCGCCACGGCAGCGTCGTGCCGGCCGAGCGCGCGGAGGCGAAGAACCGGATCGAGCCGACCGGGAAGTCACGCTCGTCGAGCAGGCGCCGCATGACGGTGCCCACCTGGCCCGTCGCGCCGACGACCGCGACCCGCAGCCCGTTGTCCGCCATGCCTCAGCGCCCCGTCCCGCCGTACACGACGGCCTCGTCCTGCTCGGAGTCCAGCTCGAACGCGGTGTGCACGGCGCGCACCGCGTCGTCCAGCGAGTCCGCCCGCGTCACCACGGAGATGCGGATCTCGGAGGTGGAGATCATCTCGATGTTGATGCCGGCCTCCGACAGCGCGGCGAACAACCGTGCCGAGACGCCGGGGTGCGACTTCATGCCCGCGCCGATGAGCGAGAGCTTGCCGATCGCGTCGTCGTACTGCAGCGACTGGAAGCCGATGTCCGGCTGGTGCGCCGTGAGCGCCTGCGTCGCCGTCGCGCCGTCGGTCGCGGGCAGCGTGAAGGAGATGTCCGTCAGGCCGGTCGCGGCCGCGGACACGTTCTGCACGATCATGTCGAGGTTCACGCCGGCGGCGGCGACGACCTCGAAGATCCGCGCGGCCTTGCCGGGCACGTCCGGCACCCCGACGACGGTGATCTTGGCCTCGCTGCGGTCGTGCGCGACGCCGGCGATGATCGGCTGCTCCATGGTCGTGTCCTTCTCGGAGTCGAGGTCGGGGTCGGGCTCGTTCGTCACGAGCGTGCCGGTGTGCGTCGAGAACGACGAGCGCACGTGCACGGGCACCTCGTACCGGCGCGCGTACTCGACGCAGCGCAGCATGAGGACCTTCGCGCCGCTGGCCGCCATCTCCAGCATCTCGTCGTAGCTGATCCGGTCCAGCTTGCGCGCGTTCGGCACGATGCGGGGGTCGGCCGTGAACACGCCGTCGACGTCGGTGTAGATCTCGCAGACGTCGGCCTTGAGCGAGGCCGCGAGCGCGACGGCGGTGGTGTCGGAGCCGCCGCGGCCGAGCGTCGTCACGTCGTTGGTCGACGGGTTGACGCCCTGGAAGCCGGCGACGATCGCGACCTCGCCGCGCGCGACCGTGTCGCGGATGCGGCTCGGGCTGACGTCGATGATGCGGGCCTTGCCGTACACCTCGTCGGTGATGACGCCGGCCTGCTGCCCCGTGAACGACTTCGCCTCGACGCCGAGGTTGTTGATCGCCATCGCCAGCAGCGACATCGAGATGCGCTCGCCGGCCGTCAGCAGGATGTCCATCTCGCGCTGCGGCGGCAGCGGCGTCACCTGCTGCGCGAGGTCGATGAGCTCGTCCGTCGTGTCGCCCATGGCGGAGACCACGACGACGACGTCGTGGCCGGCCTTCTTCGCCTCCGTGACCCGCTTCGCGACGCGCTTGATGCTGGTGGCGTCGGCGACGGACGAGCCGCCGTACTTCTGCACGATGAGGGCCACTGGTCGCAACGCTTCCCGTCAGGTCGGTCGGGGGACCGGGCGAGTGTAGGTCCGGACCAGGATGCGGACGGGTGTGATTTCGACAGACGGACAGCGGCGTCCGGGCGCCTGAAGCGTTTGGGGACCTGGCCGCGCGCACCGCGCCGGGCGCACGCTCACCGGGTCGAGTGCGACCCGCCCCGCCCCCGGGCACGTCGCCGCTGCACCGCGCCGCACCACCGCGCCCGTCCGGGGAGAACCATGACCACCACCCGCCTCACCACCCGCGCCCGCGCGGTCGTCGCCGCGCTCGTCGCGGTGCTGCTCACGTCCCTGGGCGTCCACGTCGCCGCGACGGCGCAGGCCGTCGAGACGTGCGCCGTCCAGTGGACCGCCAGCTCCTGGCCCGGCGGCTTCGTCGCCGAGGTCCGGGTCACCACCGGCCCCGCGCGCGACGGCTGGACGCTCACGTGGGGCTCCGGGCGGCACACGCTGACCAACGGCTGGAGCGCGCAGGTGTCGGAGAGCGGCGGGGCGTGGACCGCGCGGAACGCGGCGTGGAACGGCCGCGTCCCCGCCGGCGGCACGGTGACGTTCGGCTACCAGGGCACGTCGACCGTCCACCCCGCGCCGCGGCCGGACTCGTTCCGCCTCGACGGGGTGCTGTGCGAGGGCGAGACCCTCCCGCTGCCGACGGACCACGGGGGCCTGCCGACGCCGACGCGCACGGCCACGCCGACCGCGACCCCCACGACGACGCCGACGGTCGTCCCGACGCCCACCGCCACGCCGACGCCCACCGCCACGCCGACCGTCGTCCCGACGCCGACGCCGACGCCGACGCCGACCCCCACGCCCACGCCCACGCCCACGCAGCTGCCCGGCACCTGCACCGGCTCCTTCTGCGACGGCTTCGAGACGCAGACGTCCACCACCCCGTCGGCGCCGTGGACGGTCGTGCACCCCGACTGCTCCGGCACGGGCCGCGCGTCCGTCGACTCCTCCGTCGCCCGCAGCGGCAGCCGCTCGCTGCGCGTCGACGGCGCCGTCGGGTACTGCAACCACGTGTTCGTCCAGGCGCAGGGCACGCAGCCCGCGGGCGCCACGCCGCCCCCGGTCACGTACCTGCGCTTCTGGGTCCGGCACACCACCGCCCTGCCGGCGTCGCACGTGACGTTCCTGGCGATGCACGACGCGAACGACGGCGGCAAGGACCTGCGCATGGGCGGCCAGAACGGCGCGCTGCAGTGGAACCGGTCGTCGGACGACGCGACCCTGCCCGAGCAGAGCCCGTCCGGCGTCGCGCTGTCCCGCCCGCTGCCCACGCAGCAGTGGCACTGCGTCGAGGCCCTCGTCGACGGGACGTCCGGCCGCCTGACCACGTGGCTCGACGGCGCGGAGGTGCCGGGCCTGGTCGCGGACGGCAGCCCGAACCACGACGTCGACCGCCAGTGGTACGCGAGGTCGTGGGCGCCGCGGCTGACCGACCTCAAGCTCGGCTGGGAGAGCTACGGCGACGGCGCGGACACCCTGTGGTTCGACGACGTCGTCACGGGGACGCAGCGCACGGGCTGCTGACCGGGCCCGCACCCCGACGCCCGCCCCGCCCCGCCCCGCCCCGCCCCCAGGAGGAGCACCATGACGACCACCCGCCGCGCCACCCGTCCGAGCGGCCACCTCCCCGCCCGGGCGCGCGCCGTCCTCGCCACGCTCGCCGCAACCGCCCTCACCGCGGCGGGCCTGGTGACGGCGGCGGCGCACGGCCCGGCGGTGGGCGTGACCGTCGAGCGGTGCAGCGCGCAGTTCACGACGTACGGCTGGGACGGCGGCTTCGTCACGCACGTGCGCGTCACGACGCCCGTCGCGCTGACCGGCTGGGTCGTCGAGTGGATGGACGTGGTGCCCGGCACCCGGCCCGCGGGGACGTGGAACGCGACGGTGACGGCGGAGCCGCGGCAGGGCACGCACTACTCCGGGTCGCAGTACACCGCGCGCTACCACGCCTGGAACGGCACGGTGCCGGCCGGCGGCGCCGTCGAGTTCGGCTTCCAGGGCACCACGACGGCGACGCCGCGGGACCCGATGGGCGTGCGGCTCAACGGCGAGGCCTGCACGGGGTACGTCACGCCGACCGAGGGCTGGGGCGGCCCGCCGCCCTCGCCGACGCCGACGCCGACCCGCACGTGGAACCCGACACCGACACCGACGGGCACGTGGAACCCGACGCCCACGCCCACGCCGACGGGCACCCCGACCCGCACGCCCGCGCCCACCGCCACCGCGACCGCCGCCCCGACGCGCTGAGACCGGCCCCCTCGGCCCGTGGTCGGCCGGCGGCCCACCCGCTGTCCGACCACGGGTGGACCCCGGGCGTGGGCGGACGGGCCTAGCGTCGTCGCCATGCCCGACACCCGCTCCCCGGCCGCCCCGCCCGACGGCACCGCCGGCCCGCACGGCACCGCCGCGCCCGTCGCCGCGCACGGCATCGAGGTGTGCGGCCTGCGCCGCGCGTTCGGCACCGTGCAGGCGCTCGACGGCGTCGACCTCGTCGCCCGCACCGGCGCCGTGACGGCGCTCGTCGGCCCCAACGGCTCCGGCAAGACGACCCTGCTGCTGGTGCTCGCCGGGCTGCTCGTGCCGGACGGGGGCGAGGTGCGCGTCGCCGGCGCCGACCCGGTGACGCAGTCGGCCGCCGCCCGCGCCCGCACGGGGTGGATGCCGGACGCGTTCGGCACGTGGGACTCGTTGACCGCGCGCGAGGTGCTGACGACGTTCGCGGACGCCTACCGCGTCCCGCGCGCGACCGTCCCGGGGCGCGTCGAGGAGCTGCTCGCGACCGTGCACCTGTCCGAGTACGCCGACCGGCCCGCCGCCGTCCTCTCCCGGGGGCAGAAGCAGCGGCTCGGCCTGGCGCGCGCGCTCGTGCACGACCCGCAGGTGCTGCTCCTCGACGAGCCGGCCAGCGGCCTCGACCCGCGCTCGCGCGTCGACCTGCGCGTCCTGCTGCGCCGCCTCGCCGACGAGGGCCGCACCGTCCTCGTCTCCAGCCACGTGCTGTCCGAGCTCGAGGAGATGGCGGACGACGCCGTGTTCCTCTCGCGCGGGCGGACCGTCGCCGGGCACGTCGCCGACGACGCGACGGCCGCGCGCCGCACCTGGCGCGTCCGGGCGCTCGACCGTGCGCCGCTCGTCGCGTGGCTCGACGGCACGGGCGTGCCGTGGCGGGCCGACGACGACGGCGGCGTGCTGCTCGACCTCGACGGCGACGCCGCCGCCGCGGCGCTCGTGCGGGACGCGGTCACGGCCGGCGTCCCCGTGGTGCAGGTCGCGCCCGCGGGCGGCGCGCTGGAGCAGGCCTACCTGGCCCTCGACGAGGAACGGCGGTGACCGGCGTGAGCACGCAGACGCAGGACGTGACGACGAACCGGCCGGCCGACGCGGGCGGCGGCACCTGGTCGCTGACGTGGCACGGCGTGCGGACGGTCGCGGCGCTCGAGCTGCGCCAGCGCGTGCGCTCGTCGCGCTGGAAGAGCGCGCTGGTCGTGTGGGTCGTCGTGGTCGGCGCGATCACGCTGCTGTCGTCGGGAGCCCTGGCCGCGATCAGCCGGACCGAGTCGGACCCGCCGTCGCGCGGCCCGCTGCTGTTCGCGATCGTCACCGTGCTGGTGCTGGGGCTCGGGCTGCTCGTCACGCCCACGCTCACGTCGACCGCCGTCAACGGCGACCGCGGGGCGGGCACGCTGGCGACGCTGCAGGTCACGCTGCTGTCGCCGGTCGAGATCGCCGTCGGCAAGCTGCTCGCGGCGTGGTCCGCGGCGCTCGCGTTCCTCGCGGCGAGCGTGCCGTTCCTCGTCGTCGCGCTCGCGCTCGGCGACGTGCCGGTCGCGGCGCTGCCGCGGGTCGTCGTCGTGGTCGCCGTGCTGCTCGTCGCCGTCTGCGGCGTCGGCCTCGGCTGGTCGACCGTCGCGGCACGGCCCGCCGGCTCGACCGTCCTCACGTTCCTCACGGTCGCCGGGCTCACCGTCTTCACGCCCGTGTTCTTCGGCATCGCGTTCCCCACCGTCACGCAGACGGAGACCGTCACCGTGCACGGCATCCCGCCGGAGCAGTGGGCGGAGCTCGACGGGCTGGAGCTCGAGAACGGCGTCCCGGCGGACGCGACGTGCGAGACCTACACCGACGAGCGCGAGGTGACGCACACCGACCGCATCTGGTGGCTGCTCGCGCTCAACCCGTTCGTCGTCGTCGCCGACGCCGCCGGCACGTCCCCGGGCGGCGCCGACGAGGCGGTCGGTGCCGGGCGGCTCGACCCGCTCGGCACGGTCAGCGAAGGCGTCCGGTACCTGCGCGGCGGGCCCGCCGACGTGCTCGAGGAGTGCTGGCTCGAGGACGCCGGGTCGAGCGCGTTCGGCCCCGAGCAGGAGCGCGCGGGCGCCGTCTGGCCGTGGGGCCTCGCCGCGAACGTGCTGCTGGGCGTGCTCGGCTTCGTCGTCGCCGTCCGCCGCCTCCGCATCCCGCAGCGCACCCTCGCCCGCGGCACCCGCGTCGCCTGATCACCACCCCCACCAGCACCAGCACCGAACGGAATGCGGGTGCCGTTCTGACGGCTCAGAACCGCACCGGCATTCCGTTCGGCGGGGGTGTGCGGCGAAGGTGTGCGGCGGGTTGTGCGCGGCGGGCGGGGCGTCAGGGCTGGAGGGCGTCGTACTCCGCCTCGGCGGCGACGTCGTCGTCCACGTCCAGACGGACGTGGGCGATGATCGTCTGCAGCGCGCGCAGCGTGCTCGCGGCACGCTCGCCCCAGTCCGACAGGTAGCTGAACTGCCACCACCACAGCGCCTCGAGCACGTGCCCGCGGTCGTGGTGCGCCAGGCCCTGCGTGAGTGCGCCGACGATGGCGACGAGGTCGCCCGAGATCGTCGACTCCTCGATCTCCGGGCCGAGGATCGGGTCGATGACCTCGACGTACTCGTCGATGCCGTCGAACAGGTTCGCCAGGTTCACGCGCAGCGGCTCGAGGTCGGCGTCGGGGCCGACGTCCGGCTCGAAGCGGGACGGCGGGACGACGTCGGTCGTGGCACCCAGCCGCGCACCGGCCGCCAGCAGGTCCGACACCGCGAGGAGCAGCAGCGGCATCGACGCCTCCGGGGCGGACCCCGCGGCGACCTCGGTGACCGTCGCGAGGAAGCTGCGCGACTCCTGCGCGACGGCCTCGCCGATCTCCCGCAGGTCGGTGTCGGCGAGCGGACGCTCGTCGTCCATGGGCACGTCCCCCAGGGGCACGCCCCCTGTGCGCTGGTCCTCGGTCATCTCGTCGTCCCCCTCGCAGGTGCGCGCCGCGCGGGCGGCGCCGTCGTCGTGCGCGCCGACGTCACGCGCTCAGCCGTCGTCGGCCCTCGAACGCGCGGCCGAGCGTCACCTCGTCCGCGTACTCGAGGTCGCCGCCCACCGGCAGGCCGGACGCGAGCCGGCTCACCGTGAGCCCCATCGGCACCAGCAGCCGCGCCAGGTAGGTGGACGTGGCCTCGCCCTCGACGTTCGGGTCGGTGGCGAGGATGACCTCGGTGACGGTGCCGTCGGCGAGGCGCGTCATGAGCTGGGCGATCCGCAGGTCGTCGGGGCCGACGCCCGCGATCGGGTTGATGGCGCCGCCGAGCACGTGGTACGTCCCGCGGAACTCGCGCGTGCGCTCGATCGCGACGACGTCCTTGGGCTCCTCGACGACGCAGATGACCGCCGGCGACCGGCGCGGGTCGCGGCAGATGCGGCAGCGCGGCTCCTGCGCGACGTTGCCGCACACCTCGCAGAACTGCACGCGCGCCTTGACCTCCGTCAGCGCGTCCGCCAGCCGGCGCACGTCCGACGGGTCCGCGGCGAGGATGTGGAACGCGATGCGCTGGGCGCTCTTGGGACCGACGCCGGGCAGCCGCCCGAGCTCGTCGACCAGGTCCTGGATCGCGCCCTCGTACACCCCGCCAGCCTAGGCGCTCGGCGGGCCGGCGGCGGCGTCCTCGTGCGTCCGCAGCCAGGCGAGCACCTCGTCGGCGTGCGTGCCGGGCGGGAACACGGGGTGGAAGACGTGCGACACCACCCCGTCGCGCACCACGAGCGTGAGCCGACGCAGGTAGGTGCGGCCGCCCAGCTCGAACGTCGGCAGGCGCAGCATCCGCGTCGCGCGGCCCTCCGCGTCCGACAGCAGCGGGTACGGCACGTGCAGGCGCTCGGCAGCGGCGCGCTGGTCGGCGGCGGCCTGACCGGAGAGGCCGAGGACCTCGCCGGCGCCCGCGTCGCGCAGCTCCGCGAGGTGGTCGCGCATCGAGCAGACCTCGGCGGTGCACCCGCGCGCGCCCGGGAACGCGTCCCACCCGTCGGGCAGCGGGACGCCCGGGGTGCCCGTCATCGGGTAGACGAAGACGACCGCGCGGTCCAGCGTGGACAGGTCCACGGCCGGTCCCGCCGTGGACGGCAGCACGACCGCCGGCAGGCGCGTGCCCGGCAGGTGCCGCGCGGCGCCGTCGTCGACGGGCGCGGGCAGGTTAGGCGGCAGCTGCGCGAACGCGTCGGCGAGGTGGGCGTGAGGGGCGGGCACGGCGGCCACGGTCCCGGGGCGACGCGTCCGACGTCAAGGCCCTGCCCGTCGGTGCGGCCACGCGCCCTGTGCGGCGCGCGCCGGGCACCGCCCGGTCAGGCGTCGGCGGGCAGCGCCCCGAGGGCGTCGAGGACGCGGTCGAGGCCGAACCGCCATGCGTGGTCCGGGCTGTACGCGGCGCCCTGCGCGGCGCCGGCGGCCGCGCCGACGCGCTGCGCGAGGGGGTGCGCGTCGGCAAGGTAGGCGGCGAGCCGGGGGCCCCACGTCCCCCACTCCGCGGCCATGGCGGCGCCGTGCGGGTCGGGCCGGCGGGCCCGCGCGGCGCCGCGGACGAAGTCGAGGACGAACGTCAGGGCGGCATCGCGGTCGGCGTCCGCCAGCCGCAGCGGGTCCAGCGCGCGGAGCTCGTGGTCGTACTTCGCGATGGTGCCCGGCCCGAGCGCGGTGCGCTGGTCGGCGACGTCGAGGAGCCAGGGGTGCTCGGTGAGCAGGGTCAGGTTGGTCTCGGCGACGGTGCGCACACGGCCGCGCCACGCGGGGTCGGCGGGGGCGCGGTCGGCGGAGGCGGGGCCGGCGGGTGCGTCGTCGGCGTAGGGCGGGCGGGGCATCGCGGCGTGGACCGCGTCGGCCATGAGGACGAGCAGGTCGTCGAGGCTGCCGACGTGCGTGTACAGGGCCATCGCGGAGACACCGAGGACGCCGGCGAGCCGCCGGGCGGTGACCGCCGCGAGGCCCTCGGCGTCGGCGAGCGCGACGGCGGCGTCGACCGCGTCGGACGTCGAGACGCGGGCGCGCGGCCCGCGCGTGCCGCCACGCGGCGCGTCCGGGTGGTCGCGCCAGAGCAGGTCGACGAGGTCGCGCGCCATCTCACCCCTCCGTCCGGGAACACCGCGCCGCGGCTGACGTTGTACAGCGTACGTAGTTATTTACCACCGACTCAGGAGGTCCCGTGCACGCCGGCTCCATGACCGTGTCCCTCAACGTGGCGGACGTCGAGGCGTCCGCCCGCTTCGCGACCGAGCACCTGGGCTTCGTCCGCGGCATGGCCGCCGACGGGTTCGTCGCGCTCGAGCACCCGCAGGCGCACGCCCACGTGGCGCTCCTGCGCACCGGCCTGTCGTCGTTCCGGCCCGCGTCGCACGCCGGCGCCGCCGGGCAGGGCCTGCTCCTGGCCTTCGTGGTGGACGACCTCGACGCGGAGTTCGCCCGCATCGCGGCCGCCGGCGCGCAGGTCGTCACGCCGCCCGAGACCGAGCCGTGGGGCGAGCGGTACTGCCAGTTCGTCGACCCGAACGGCATCGTCTGGCAGCTCGTGCAGTGGCTGTGACGGTCGCCGGCGGGCGGCTCACAGCCCGCCGTCGACCTGCTCGTCGATGACCCGGCCGCCGAGCACCTGCATCACCAGCGGCGCGCCGACCAGCCCGGACGACGAGATCGTCGGGTCGTCCGGGCTGGGCTCGTCGGGCTCGGCGGTGCGCGCCTGGCTCTGCGCGGCGCGCGCCGCCGCGATGCCACGCTCGCGCGCCGACGTGGGGGCGCCCGTCGCCGGCG
>NZ_JBFTEP010000023.1:0-37216 GCF_047229365.1 Cellulomonas pasadenensis
ACGTCGACCGCGCCGCCCGCGCCGCCCGCGCCGGAGCCGGCGCCCGTGGCGCCGCCCGCGCCGGCGCCCGCGGCCACGTCGGGCAAGAAGGGCGTCGGGACGTGGGAGTTCCCGCACACGGCGGGCGCGCTCGACGACGTCGGCGCGTCGTGGTTCTACAACTGGTCGCCGTCGGACGACCGCACCCCGCGCCCCGCGGACGTCGAGTTCGTCCCGATGATCTGGGGCCGCGACGCCGTCACCGACGCGACGCTCGCGCAGGCCCGGAGCGAGGGCGACGTGCTGCTCGGCTTCAACGAGCCGGACCTCGGGGAGCAGTCCGCCATGAGCGTCGAGGAGGCGCTCGACCTCTGGCCGCGCCTCGAGGCGACCGGCATGCGGCTCGGCAGCCCGGCGGTGGCGTGGGGCGGCGACGTGCCCGGCGGGTGGCTCGACCGGTTCCTGGCCGGCGCCCGCGAGCGCGGCCTGCGCGTCGACTTCATCACCCTGCACTGGTACGGCTCGGACTTCGGCCCGGCGGCGGTGGACCACTTCCTCGGCTACGTCGACGCGGTGCACGCGCGCTACGGCCTTCCGGTGTGGGTCACCGAGTACGGGCTGATGAGCTTCGGCGGCAGCCCGCGCCACCCCACGGGCGCGCAGGCGGCGGCGTTCATCCAGGGCTCGACGGCGGGCATGCAGGCGCGGCCGTACGTCGAGCGGTACGCGTGGTTCGGGCTGCCCGCCGTCGGCGACAGCGTCGAGTTCGGCCTGTACCGGGACGCGTCCACGCCGACCGAGGCGGGCGTCGCGTACCGGGCCGCGGGCGGCTGACCCCGGGCGCGCGTCGACGGGCCCGGGTGCGGTCCGCCGCCGGGTCAGGGCAGGCGCACCTCCGTCAGCGAGCCGACGACCGTCGACGCGACCACGCCCGGCGGCAGGCCGCGGCCGCCGCGGTCGACGTGCACGGTGCGCATGCCCAGCGCCGACGCCCCGCCGACGTCCGCGGTCCCGGAGTCGCCGACGTGCACGACCTCGCGCGGGTCGACGCCCAGCCGGTCGAGCGCCCGCCGGAACGGCTCGGGCCGCGGCTTGTAGGCGCGGACGTCCTCGCTCGTCACGACGTCCCGCACGGTCAGCCCGTGCAGCGCGACCGCGGCCCGGGCGTCCGCGCGGTCGGCGTCCGACACCACGCACACGGGCACGTCGAGCCCCGCGAGGAACGCCGCGGCGTCCGGCAGCAGGGCCGGTCGGCGCCACGCCGCGCGCAGCACGGCGAGCTCCGCCTCGACGTCGACGGGCACGGCGAACGCGACGCCGAGGTGCACGAGCGTCGCGCGGGTCAGGTCCGCCAGCGTGCGGAACGCGTCCCCGTGCGCGACGTCACCGGCGGCCCACTGGTGCGCGTGCCAGGCCGCCGCGACGTCCGCGACGGGCACGCCCGCCCGTGCCGACAGCCGTGCGGACAGGTCCGCGACGAGGACGTCGTCGTCGGCGACGAGCGTCCCGTACAGGTCGACGAGCACCGCGCGCAGCACGGCCCGGACGCTACCGGCCGGTGGGGGTACGGTCCGCCGGTGCCCACCCGACCCCGTGCCGACGCCCCCGCCCGGCGCCGCGGCCCCCTCCTCGTCGCTGCGGCCGGCGTGCTCGTCACCGGCCTCGTCGTCGCGCGCGGCGACTCCCTCGCCGCCGACCTCGCCGGCGGGGCGCTGTACGCGGCGCTCGTGCACCTGCTCGTGCTGCTCGCGGCGCCCCGCGTGCGGTGGCCGGTCGGGGCGGCCGTCGCCCTCGGCGGGTGCGTCGCCGTGGAGCTCGCGCAGCTGACGGGCGCGCCGGCCGCCGTCGTCGCGGCGTGGCCCCCGGCGGCGTACGTGCTGGGCTCGACGTTCGTGGCCGGCGACCTGCTCGCGTACGCCGCCGGGGTCGCGGTGGTCGCGGCCGTGGACGTCGCGGGACGGCGGCGCGCCGGCCGCGCGGTCGGCCGGGACGCGTGAGCGGCGCGCCCGCGGCCCGCTACGGTCGGCGCGTGCCCCGTGCCGACATCCCCCTCGTCGACGCGCCCGCCGGGACGGTGCGGCTCTCCGACCGCCGCAGCGCGCGCACGTGGGACGTGCCGGTCGGCGCGTTCCGCATCGGCGCCGCACCCGTCACCGGCGGCCAGCTCGCCGGCCTGCGCGACGACGCCGCCACCGACCCCGCCCTGCCCGCGGTCGGCGTCTCGTGGTGGGACGCCGTGCGCCTGTGCAACGCCCTGTCCGTGCGCGACGGCCTCCCGCCCTGCTACGACGTCGACGAGGCGCGCGAGCACGTCGCCTGGGACCGTGGCGCCGACGGGTACCGCCTGCCCACCGAGGCGGAGTGGGAGCACGCGTGCCGCGCCGGGACGACCGGCCCCCGCTACGGCGACCTCGACGCGATCGCCTGGTACCGCGGCACGTCCGGCGAGCGGCTGCACCCCGTGGGGACGAAGCAGCCGAACGCCTGGGGGCTGCACGACACGCTCGGCCTGGTCTGGGAGTGGTGCTGGGACGTGTACGACCCGGAGGTCTACGGCACCTACCGGGTGCTGCGCGGCGGCGGCTGGTTCGACGAGCACTGGAGCGTGCGCGCGTCGGTGCGCCGGCGCAGCCACCCGACCCTGTCGATCGACGACGTCGGCTTCCGCGTCGCCCGCGACGCCTGACCGCCGCACCGGCGGGCACCGGCACCGTCGTCGCGGCGGGTGTCGCCACGTCGTGGCGACGTCGCGGTGTGGCTGCGACGCTGACGCGATGGACCCCGACGTGCACACGGGCCGCGCCCGCCTCGCCGACGCCTACCGCGCGTTCGCGGAGCGGGAGGCGCGCGGCACCTCGCCGACCTACGCCGCCTGGGCGGCCGGCGTCGCGCAGGACCCGGAGGTGCTCGCGCTGCTGGCCGACCTGCCGCCCGGCAAGCGTCAGCCGAACCTCGTCCTCGCCGCGGCGCGGTGGCACGGCGCCGCCGGCACGTATGGGTCGCTGCGCGCGACGCTGCTCGGCGCGTGGCCGGACGTGCGCGCGACGGTGCTCGCGCGCGCGACCCAGACCAACGAGGCGGGGCGGTGCGCCGTCCTCCTGCCCTTCCTCGCGGCGCTGCCCCAGCCCCTGGCGCTGCTCGAGGTCGGCGCCGCCGCCGGGCTGTGCCTCCTGCCGGACCGCTACTCCTACCGGTACGACGACGGCACGGCGCTCGACCCGGCCGACGGGCCGTCGCCGGTCGTGCTGCCGTGCCGCCTCGACGGCGTCGCGGCGCCCGGCCGGGTGCCGGAGGTCGCGTGGCGCGCCGGCGTGGACCTGTCGCCCGTCGACGTCGCCGACGACGACGCCTGCGCGTGGCTCGAGACGCTCGTCTGGCCCGAGCACGACGCGCGCCGGTCCCGACTGCGTGCCGCGCTCGCCGTGGCCCGCGCCGCCCCGCCGCGCGTGGTCGCGGGCGACCTGCTGGACCTCCTGCCGGCACTCGCCGCCGAGGCGCCGCCCGACGCGACGCTCGTCGTGCTGCACAGCGCCGTGCTCGCCTACCTCGACGCCGCGGCGCGGGCCCGGTTCGTGGCGGCGGTCGGCGCCCTGCCCGGGCACTGGGTGAGCAACGAGGGCGCCCGTGTGCTCGACCTGGACCTGCCGGCCGGCGTCGAGCCGGGCGCGCGGTTCGTGGTGTCCGTCGACGGCGTGGCGCGCGCGCTCGCCGACCCGCACGGCGCCGCGCTGACGTCCCTCCGCTGACGCCCCTCCGCCGACCACCCGCCCGCCACGCCACCGCACGTGGTTCGCCGAGGTCGCCGGTCACGTCGCGAGGTCGCCGGTCCGGACAGGCGACGTCGGCGCCGGACCGGCGACCTCGGCGACGGAGGCGGGGGCGGGGGCACGGGCCCGATGGTGCGCGGGTTCGGGCGAAGCGGTTCGGGGGTTCCGGACATCCGCGGCGATCCGTACACTCCGATCGAAGCGCTTCGACGGCCGATCCGTCGTCGCGTGCGGGCACCGTCGCCCGCCCCGCCGGGGGCACCGCCGCCCCCGTGCCCGAAGGAGAGCACCCGTGAACCGACGCCTGTGGGCGAGCGTCACCGCGCTCGTCTCGACCGCCGCGCTGGCCGCCGGCCTCGCCGCACCGGCCGCCGCGGCACCGGACGCCGCGTCCGCCCGCGCACCGAAGCAGACCGCGGCGCAGCGGACCGTCGCCGCCATGCAGCCCGGCTGGAACCTCGGCAACACCCTCGACGCGGTCGGCCCGGACGAGACCGCGTGGGGCAACCCGCGCGTCACCGAGGACCTGCTCGACGCCGTGGAGGACGCCGGCTTCAACAGCATCCGCATCCCGGTGACGTTCGGCCAGCACCAGGGGCCCGCGCCGGAGTACGCCGTCGACCCGGCGTTCATGGACCGCGTCGAGGAGGTCGTCGACATGGCCCTCGACGAGAAGCTCTACGTCCTCCTCGACGTGCACCACGACTCGTGGCAGTGGATCAACCAGATGCCGACGCGCCACGACGAGGTCGTCGCGCAGTACGACGCCCTGTGGCGGCAGCTCGCCGACCGCTTCCGGGACCACTCGCACCGTCTGCTGCTGGAGAGCGTCAACGAGCCGCAGTTCGCGGGCGTCGACGACGCGACGGCGTACGCGCTGCTCGACGAGCTCAACGTCCGCTTCCACGAGATCGTCCGCGCGACGGGCGGACGCAACGCCGACCGCGTCCTCGTCCTGCCGACGCTGCACACCAACGCGGAGCAGGGCCGCCTCGACGCGCTGACCGCCACGTTCGACGCGCTCGACGACCCGAACCTGGCCGCCACGGTGCACTACTACGGCTACTGGCCGTTCAGCGTGAACGTCGCGGGCGGCTTCCGCTACGACGCGACGGCCCAGGCCGACACCGAGGGGACCTTCCAGCGCGTGCACGACTCCTTCGTCGCGCAGGGCGTCCCGGTGATCCTCGGCGAGTACGGCCTGCTCGGGTTCGACCGGCACACCGGCACCATCGAGCAGGGCGAGAAGCTCAAGTTCTTCGAGCACGTCGGGCACCTGGCGCGCACGACCGGCGTCACGACGATGCTGTGGGACAACGGCCAGCACCTCGACCGCACCACGTTCGCGTGGCAGGACCCGGCGCTGTTCGCGCAGATCGCCGAGAGCTGGAAGCGGCGCTCGGGCACGGCGTCGACGGACCAGGTCTTCGTGACGCCCGGCGCCGTGACGGACCAGACGATCACGCTCCAGCCGAACGGCAACCGCGTGAAGGACGTCCGGCTCGACGGCCGCCGGCTCAAGGACCGCGAGTACCGGCTCGAGGGTGACACGCTCACGCTGCCGGCCGCGCTGCTGCAGCGCGTCGTCGGCCCCGACGCCGCGTTCGGCACGCGCGCCGTCCTCGAGGTCCGGTTCAGCAAGGGCCTGCCGTGGCGCATCGAGGTCGTCGCGGCGGACGCGCCCGTCCTGGCGGACGCCACCGGCACGGTGGACGACTTCGCGGTGCCGACCGACTTCCGCGGCGACCGCCTCGCGACCATGGAGGCCCGCTACGCGGACGGCACGAACGCCGGCCCGCACTCGTGGACGTCGTTCAAGGAGTTCGACGTGACGTTCGCGCCGGAGGACGGGCAGATCGTGCTGCGCCCGGCGTTCTTCGCCGAGGTCACCGACGGCGCCGCCGTGCACCTCACGTTCCACTTCTGGAGCGGCCGGACGGTCGACTACACGGTCACCCGCACCGGCGCCGAGGTGACCGGCACGGCCACGACCGGGGCGGCCCCGGTGAGCTGACCCGTCCGGCCGGCACCCGCGCACGCCACCGTGCCGAGGTCGCCGGTCCCGTCCCGAGGTCGCCGCCCGTCACGGGCGACCTCACCGACGGACCGGCGACCTCGGCGCGCGCGGGGGCGGCCCCGCGGGCACGCTGGACGGCGGGGACGTCGGGCGGGCGGGAGGCGCCGTGGAGTGGTTCGACGCCGAGGGCTACACGATCGCGCGCGAGGTGCTGCAGCGCGGCGTGGCGGCGGTGTTCGTCCTCGGGTTCGTCGCGGTGCTGCACCAGTTCCGGCCGCTGCTGGGCGAGCGCGGCCTGCTGCCCGTGCCGGCGTTCACCGCACGCGTGCCGTTCCGCGCGGCGCCGAGCCTGTTCCACCGGTGGTTCTCGGACCGGCTCGTCGTGCTGGTCGGGTGGGTGGGCGTGGTCGTCGCGCTCACGCTGGTGGCGGGGCTGCCGCAGCAGGGGCCGCCGTGGCTGCCCGGGCTCGCGTTCCTGCTGCTGTTCGCGCTGTACCTGTCGGTCGTCAACGTCGGGCAGGTGTTCTACGGGTTCGGGTGGGAGTCGCTGCTGCTCGAGGCGGGCTTCCTCGTGGCGTTCCTCGGCTCGGACCGGATCGCGCCGCCCGTCACCGTGCTGGCGCTGGTGTGGTGGCTGGTCTTCCGGCTCGAGCTCGGCGCGGGCCTCATCAAGTGGCGCGGCGACCACGCCTGGCGGGACCTCACGGCGCTGTACTACCACCACGAGACGCAGCCGATGCCGGGCCCGCTGAGCCGCCTGTTCCACCTGCTGCCGCGGCCCCTGCACCGCGTGGAGGTGCTCGCGAACCACGTGACGCAGCTCGTGGTGCCGTTCGGGCTGCTCGTGCCCGGGCCGGTCGCGTCGACGGCCGCCGCAGTCATGGTCGTGACGCAGCTGTGGCTCGTGCTGTCGGGCAACTTCGCCTGGCTCAACTGGCTGACGGTCGTGCTCGCGTGCGCGGCGATCGACGACGCGTCGTGGCGGTGGGCGCTCGGGCTCGTCGGCGTGGACCTGCCCCCCGCCGCACCGGCCGCCGACCCGCCGGTCGGGTTCGTCGTCGTCGTGCTCGCCGTCACCGCGCTGTGCGTCTGGCTGAGCCGGCACCCGCTGCGCAACCTGCTGTCGCGGCGGCAGGCGATGAACGCGTCGTTCAACGTGTGGCACCTCGTCAACGCGTACGGCGCCTTCGGGTCGATCACGCGGCGCCGCTCCGAGGTGGTCGTCGAGGGGACGCGCGACCCCGACCCCGCGAGCGCGACGTGGCTGGAGTACGAGTTCCGCGGCAAGCCCGGGGACGTCCGCCGGCTGCCGCGCCAGTACGCGCCGTACCACCTGCGCCTCGACTGGGGGATGTGGTTCCTGGCGCTCGGCTCGTCGGCGCAGCTGCGCTGGTTCGTGCCGTTCCTCGGACGGCTCCTCGAGGCCGACCGCCCGACCCTCCGCCTGCTCGCGCACGACCCGTTCGACGGCGAGCCGCCGCGCTGGGTCCGCGCCCACCTGTACCGCTACCGGTTCACCACGCGCGCGGAGCGGCGCGCCACGGGTGCCCGCTGGGTCCGCGAGGACGACGGGCTGATGGTCGACGCGGTCGACCGGGCCCGGCTCGCGCGGATGCGCTGACGCCACCCCGGCCCGACTGCGCCTCGGGCGCACGAGCGACGGCGTGTCGCTCCTGCGTGTCGGCCGCGGGACGGAGTCGCTCCCGCGGGCGTACGCGCGGTGTGCGTACACGGGGCGTACGCCCGTGGGAGGAGTCCCGGTCGCGGTTCGACGCGCCGGGCGACGCGCCGTCGATCCGTCCGCCCTCAGGCGACCAGCGACTGCCCGCCGTCGACGAACACCTCGGTGCCCGTCACGTGGCTCGCGGCGTCCGAGACGAGGAACGCGACGACGTCCGCGACCTGCGCCGCCTCGCCGGACTCGTCACCCGTCAGCGGGATCTGCCCGTCGGGGAACTCCGCCTGCACGCCGAGGTCCGCGGTGTGCCGCTGCTCGGTGCTCGCGACGATGTTCGTCTCGATCGCCCCGGGGCACACCGTGTTGACGCGCACGCCGCGCGGGCCCAGCTCGACGGCCGCCATCCGCGCGAACGCGACCTGCCCCGCCTTGCTGGTGGAGTACGCGGACGCGCCCGCGGTGGTGAACGTGCGCGTCCCGTTCATCGACGCGACGACGACGACCGCGCCGCCCTGCCGCACGAGCAGCGGCACCGCGTACCGCACGGTCAGGAAGGTGCCCGTGAGGTTGGTCGTCAGCGTCGACTCCCACTCCTCGGGCGCCAGCTCGTCGATCGGGGCCCACACGCCGTTGACGCCGGCGTTCGCGACGACGACGTCGAGCCGGCCGAGCTCCTCCTCGACGCGCGCGTACGCCGCGCGGACCGCCGCCGCGTCGCCGACGTCCGCGGCCACCGGCAGCACCGTGCCGCCGGCGCGGCGGATCTCCTCGGCGACGTCGTCCGCCTCCGCCCGGTCGCGGTCGAGCGCGACCACCGTCGCGCCGTCCCGCGCCAGCCGTACCGCGCTCGCCCGTCCGATGCCCGACCCCGCGCCCGTGACCAGCGCGACCTTGCCGTCCAGCGTCATCGTGCACCCTTCCCGTCGCCGACGCCGTCGACGGTAACGACGCCCGCGCGGCACCGCCCGCCGAGCAGCGGCACGTGCGCGCGCCACGTGCTGGACTGGTCGCATGACCCTCGCCGACGAGCTCATGGTCTCCGAGCGGCGGCTCGCGCACGGGCGCGGCGCCGTGTACGCCGACACCCTCGCCGACGACGCGCTCGTGGTGGTGCCCGGCGCCGTCCTCGACCGCGACGCGTGCGTCGCCGCGATGGACGCCTCCGACGGCTGGGACGACGCGGACCTCGGCGAGCCGCGGCTCGTCACGTCCGGCGACGTCGCGACCGTCGTCTACCCGTTCCGCGGCCGCCGCGGCACGTGGACGTACACCGCCACGCTCGCGTCGACCTACCGGCGCACGGACGCAGGGTGGCGGCTCGTCCTGCACCAGCAGACGCCCGACCACGCCTGACGCGCCGGGGCGGGGCGGCGCGGCGGACGACGGTCGGCCGGGACGGTCAGGCGGGCGGTCGCGTCCACACGGCCGACCACCGCCAGTAGACGTGCCGGCGGTAGCGCGCGCCGGGCAGGAGCTCGTGCACCAGCGCGCGCATCTCGGCGTACGTCGCCGGGGGCGGCCACACCGTCGGCGACGGGTGCTCCCAGTACCCGCGGCGCCACCGCGCGAGCGGGTCGAGCGCCAGGGCGGCCGCCTCGTACGGCAGGTCGGACGCGGACGACGCGCGCGCGAGGCCGACGACGGCGAGCCGCCCGCCGGGGCGCACGAGCGCGGCCAGCCGCAGCAGGCCGGTCCGCGCGTCCAGGTGGTGCAGCGTCGCGACGGACGCCACCAGGTCGAACGACCCCGGCGTGAAGGGGTGCGTGAGCACGTCCCCCTCGACGTACGTGACGTCACCCCCCGCGGCACGGGCGGCCGCCAGGCTCGGCCCGTGCAGGTCGACCCCCGTGACGTCGGGGACGCGCTCGCGCAGGCGCCGGGCGAGCGTGCCCTCGCCGCAGCCGACGTCGAGCGCCGTGCGCGCGCCCGGCGGCACCGCGTCGTGCACGACGCGGTGGTAGTGCACGTTGTGGTTCCACCGGGGACGCCCGCCGGCGTCGTCCCGGGCGCCGGCGCTCATGCCCGCGCCGCTCGGGCGGCGAGGGCGTCGATCGCGGGGACCTGCCCGGCGACGAGGCGCTCGCGGGCGTCGTCCCACGTCGTCCACTCCGCGCGGTCGACCTCCGGGAACGTCAGCCGCCGCCCGGACCGTGGCGGCCACTCGACCTCCACGGTGCTGACGCCCGGGCGGGTCGTCAGGTCGTGGGACGCGGGGTCCGCGGGCGACCCGACGAGGTCCGCCGGCACCTCGACCGCGAGCACCACGACGACCTTGCCGGACGCGTACCGGAACGCACCGAGCTCGACGGCCGGCAGGTCCGGCGCCGGCACGCCGACCTCCTCGCGGAACTCGCGGTGCGCCGCGGTGACGACGTCCTCGCCCGGCTCGACGAGGCCCTTCGGGACGGTCCACGCGCGGGCGTCCTTGCGCGCCCAGTAGGGACCACCCATGTGGGCGATCAGCACGCGCGGCACGGGGCCGCCGTGGTGCAGGAGGACCCCGGCGCTGGTGACGGCCATCCGCGGACCGTACCGCGCGGACGCGCGTCCGCGGGACGGAACGGGACGTCCCGGGCACGCGCGCACGGCGTCACGACGCCCGTGAACGTCGTCCCGCACTCTTGTCAACGCCCCGCGTGAAACTGCTACGGTGCCGCCCATGCCGACGCCCGGGCACCGTTCCGCGTTCTGGTGGCTGTGGACGTCGTCCGGGCTGTCGAACGCCGCCGACGGCGTGCTGAAGACCGCGCTGCCGCTGGTCGCGCTCCGCTACACGGACTCCCCCGTCATCATCGCCGGCATCCCGCTCGCGCTGTCCCTGCCCTGGCTGCTGGCGTCCCTGCCGGCGGGCGCCCTGGCCGACCGGTGGGACCGGCGCCGGACCATGCTGGTCGCCAACCTCGTCCGCGCGGGCGCCCTCGTCGCGCTCGTCGCGGCGCCCCTCACCGGCACCGGCTCGCTCGTGCTGCTGTACGGCGTGGCCGTCGTCATCGGCACGGCGGAGGTCTTCCACGACACGAGCGCGCAGTCGATCCTGCCGCGCGTCGTCGGCCGCGCCGACCTCGACCGGGCGAACGGGCGGCTGTACGCCGTCGAGGTGACCGCCAACCAGTTCGTCGGTCCCCCGCTCGGGGGGTTCCTCGTGGCCGCGGGCGTCGCGGTGGCGACCGGGGCGCCCGCGCTGCTGTGGGTCCTCGCGGTGCTCGCGCTGCTGGGCGTGCGCGGCACGTTCCGCGCCGGCCGGTCGGACGCGGACGCGTCGGCGCCGCGGACGACGCTGCGGGCCGAGGTCGGCGAGGGCCTGCGGTTCCTCTGGCGCCGTCCCGTGCTGCGCACGCTCGCCCTCATGGTGGGCGTCTCCAACCTCGCGGAGTCCGCGATGATGGCCGTCTTCGTGCTGTGGGCGGTCGGTCCCGACTCGCCGCTCGGCCTGTCCGAGCCGGGGTACGGCGCGCTCATGACCTCGGTGGCCGTCGGCGCCGTCCTGGGGTCGCTCGCCGCGACGTGGATCGCCGGGCGGCTCGGCCGCACCCTCAGCCTCGCGCTGTGCATCCTCGTCGCCGCGGCGTCGCACGCCGTGCCGGCGCTGACCACGAGCGTGCTCGTCGTCGCCGCCGTGTGGGCGCTGGCCGGCGCCGGCATCGCCGTGTGGAACGTCGTCACCGTGTCGCTGCGCCAGCGGCTCACGCCCGACCACCTGCTCGGTCGCCTCAACAGCGCCTACCGCCTGCTGGCGTGGGGCACCATGCCCGTCGGCGCACTGCTCGGGGGCCTCGTCGCGGACCGCGTCGGCCTCGTGCAGGTGTTCGTCGTCGCGACCGTGCTCGACCTCGTCCTGCTCGCGTGCCTGCCCGTCCTGCGCGAGCGGCACCTGCGCGCCGCCGAGGCCGAGGTGGGCGACCGGCCGGACGGCGGGCCGGACGACGCGGACGACGACGGCGGCCCGGAGCCGCTGCCCCGGGCCGCCGAGGGGGTCGTCAGCGCGACGCCGTGAGCGCGGCGTCGACCGCGCCGAGGAAGTCGTCGAGGTCGTCGGGCGTGCGCGACGTGACGAGCGTCCAGCCGCCCGCGTCGTCGCTCACGACCGACCGGTCGACCCACGCGCCACCCGCGTTGCGGACGTCGGTGCGCAGGGACGGGTACGAGGTCAGCGTCTTGCCCTCGAGCACGCCGGCCTCGACCAGCGCCCACGGGCCGTGGCAGATCGCGGCGACCGGGCGGCCGTCGGACGTGAACTCCTTGACGAGCGCCGGGGCGTCGTCCTGCAGGCGCAGGTTGTCGGCGTTGATCGTGCCGCCGGGCACGAGCAGCAGGTCGTAGCCGGACGCGTCGACGGCGGACAGCACGGTGTCGGGGTCGACCGACTCGCCGGGGTCCTTGTCGCCGACGAGGGTCTGGATCGGCCCGTCCTCGACGGCGGCGACGTCGACCTGGGCGCCGGCGTCCCGCAGGTGCCGCACGGGCACGACGAGCTCGTCCTGCTCCACGCCGTAGTTGGTGACGACGGCGAGCACGCGGCGGCCGGTGAGGTCGGTGTCGGGCATGTCTCTCGCTCCTTCGGGTGGGGTGCGACGGTCCTGCCACGCTAGGTCGGCCACGCGCGGGCCGCAGGGCGAGGACCGTCCTGCGTCGGCCTGTCGAAAACACGGACCCTCGCGCGTCATGGGTCGTGACGGGCACAGTGGGTGCCCTGCGACGAGAGGGGACCGCCATGGCCGACGCACGCACCTACCTCGTGCTGCTCTGGGGCGACGAGGCTCCGTGGGTGAACGCGACGCCCGAGCAGCGCACGGCCGCCTTCGCGGACCACGACCGCTTCTCCAAGGCCTGCGTCGAGGGGGGCCACGAGATCCTCGGCGGCGAGGAGCTCGACACCGCGCGGACGGCGACGCTCGTGCGTCCCGGCGCCGACGGCTCCGAGGTCGTCGACGGCCCGTACACGGAGACGGTCGAGCAGCTCGGCGGGTACTACCTCATCCGCACCGCCGACCTGCCCGGGCTGCAGGCCCTCGTGCCGATCATCATGGACGGCGGGACGGTCGAGATCCGGCCCGTCGTGCCCTACACCGAGGGCCAGTGACCTCGGCGGCGGGCGCGGCACCGGCGGGCGCGCGTGGCTGACGCCCGCCGCCGGACCGACGTCGACGCCGCGCTCGCCGACGCGTGGCGCGCGCACTGGTCGCACGTGGTCGCGCTGCTGGTCGGGCAGTTCGCGAGCCCCGACCTGGCCGAGGACGGCGCGGCCGACGCGTTCGAGGCCGCCGCCCGTACGTGGCCCGTCGACGGCGTGCCCACGAGCCCCGGCGCCTGGCTGCTCACCGCGGCCCGGCGCCGGGTGCTCGACCGGCTGCGCACGCAGGCGGTGCACCGCCGCAAGGAGCCGCTGATGGTCGTCGACGCACGCGTGCGGGAGCTGGCGGCCGCGGCCGTCGACCCGGGCGCGCACGTCGCCGACGACCAGCTGCGTCTCGTGCTGGCGTGCTGCCACCCCGCGCTGGCGCCGGCCGACCGCGTCGCGCTGACGCTGCGGTTCGTCGTGGGGCTCGGCACCGCCGACATCGCACGGCTGCAGCTGGTGCAGCACACGGCGATGTCGGCGCGCCTGACGCGGGCGAAGAAGCGGCTGGCGACGTCCGGCATCCCGTTCGCGGTACCGCCGTCGGACCGGCTCGACGAGCGCCTCGACACGGTCGCGACGGTGCTGTACCTCGTGTTCACGGCCGGGTACCAGCCCGCGGAGGCGCCCGGCGGCCTGCGCGTCGACCTCGCGCACGAGGCGATCCGGCTCACGCGCGAGCTCGACCGGCTCCTCGGCGGGCGCCCGGGTCTGCGCGCGCTGCTCGCGCTCATGCTGCTCCAGCACTCGCGCCGCGACACGCGCCTCGACGCCGACGGGCGCATCGTCCTGCTGCCCGACCAGGACCGCTCCCGCTGGCACGCGCACGAGATCGCCGAGGGGCTGGCCCTCGTGCGCGCGCTGCCGCCGCTCGAGGGCCTCGCCGAGGACCACCGCCTTCAGGCGCTCGTCGCCGCCGAGCACGCGTCGGCCGCGACGGCGGCGGACACGCGGTGGGACGTCGTCGCCGGGCTGTACGCGGCGCTCGAGCGCCGGACGGGGTCGCCGGTGGTGCGGCTCGCGCGCGCCGTCGCGGTCGCCGAGGGCGTGGGCCCCGAGGCGGGCCTGGCGCTGCTCGACGGCCTCGACGACGTGCTGGCCCACCACCACCGGCTGCCGGCGGTGCGCGGGGAGCTGCTGCTGCGCGCGGGCCGGGCGGACGAGGCCGTCGCCGAGCTGGGGCGGGCGCTCGCGCTGGTGCCGGACACCGCCGAGCGCACGCACCTGGCGGAGCGGCTGGCGGTCGCGCGGGCGGCGGCGGTCGCGGGCGCCGGTGCCGACGCCGTCAGCCCGTGACGAGCAGCACCAGCAGCGCGAGGTTGAGCACGACGACGAGCGCCACGACGACCCACAGCACGGCCTGCAGCCACGGGCCGTTGCGGTCGGCCCCCATGAGCGCGCGGTCGCGGCCGAGCCGCACGAGCGGGACGAGCGCGAACGGGATGCCGAAGCTGAGCACGACCTGGCTGAGCACGAGCGTCCAGGTGGGGTCGGCGCCGAGCGCCAGCAGCAGGATCGCGGGCGTGATCGTCACGGCCCGGCGCACGAGCAGGGGCACGCGTCTGTGGACGAGCCCCTCCATGATCGCCGCCCCGGCGTAGGCGCCGACCGACGTCGAGGCCAGCCCCGAGGCGAGCAGCCCGACGGCGAAGGCGATGCCGATGCCGGGGCCGAGCGCGTCGACGATCGCGCCGTGCGCGCCCTCGATGGAGTCGGTGCCCTCGGTGCCCTGCAGGCCCGCGGCGGCGAGGAGGAGCAGGCCGATGTTGACGGCGCCGGCGACCGCGAGCGCGGTGGCGACGTCCCAGCGGGTGGCACGCAGCAGGAGCCGGCGGCCGTCGCCGGCGGGCGCGTGCCCGTGCCGGTCGCGGACGAGCGCGGAGTGCACGTAGATGGCGTGCGGCATGACGGTCGCGCCGAGCATGCTCGCCGCGAGCAGCACGGAGTCGGTGCCCGCGAACCGCGGCGCGAGGCCGCCGAGGACGCCGCCCGCGTCGGGCGGGTCGACGACGAGCCCGCACAGGAACCCGACGGTGATCACGCCGAGCAGGGTCACGACGACGGCCTCGAACCGCCGCTGCCCGAACCGGTCCTGCGTCACGAGCAGCGCCATCGACGCGACACCCACGAGCAGCCCGCCGAGCGGCAGCGGCACGCCGAACAGCAGGTGCAGCGCGATCGCGCCGCCGACCACCTCGGCGACGTCGGTGGCCGCGGCGACGAGCTCCGCCTGCAGCCAGTAGGCGAGGCGCGGGCCGCGCCGCAGCCGCCGGCCGAGCACACCGGGCAGCGACTCCCCCGTGACGAGGCCGAGCTTCGCCGACTGGTACTGCACGAGCACGGCCATGACGTTCGCGGCGACGAGCACCCACAGCAGCAGGTACCCGTAGCGGGCGCCCGCGGTGAGGTTGGCGGCGACGTTGCCGGGGTCGACGTAGGCGACGGCGGCGACGAACGCGGGCCCGAGCAGGACGGGCACACCGCGCCGCGGCTGCCCGGGCCGCGTGGGCGGGCTCGGCTGGTCGACGGCGGGCGCGGCCACGGCTCCTCCTGAAGTTCGGCTGTCCGAACTCTAGCGCGCGGCCATCCGTACGCCAGCCCGTCCGGGCGTCAGGCGTCGACCACCGCGCGCTCCCACGCCTCGCCGTCGGCCCGTCGGAAGCCGACCCGCTCGAGGTACGGCGCCGAGCCCGGCGGTGCGCTCGGCACCACGAGCCGCCGCAGGCCGTGCGCCGCGAACACGTCCGTGCCGCGGTACACGAACTCACCGGGCGTGAAGTCGCGGAACCGCGGCGTGACCCAGTCGAGCAGCACCACGCCCGTGCCGCCTCCCGAGTCGCGGACCAGCACCACGCCGACCGTCTCGTCGCCACGCACGACGAGGAACGGGAGCTCGTCGCCGTCGCCCGCCTCGACGTCGAGGGCCGGGACCGTGCGGTGCCGGGCGACGTCGTCCGCGTGCACCGCGAGCACGTGCCGCAGGTACGCGTCGTCCGGGGCCACCGCCACGACCGCGTACACGCGCGCGTCGTCCCGCTCCCGGCGCAGCCGCCACAGCCAGTACACGTTGATGAGCGAGATCGCGCCGTTCATCGCCGCGAACGCCCAGATCCCGAACACCGCGTTGTAGGCGGTGGCCAGCAGCGACCCCACCAGGTTCATCACGCGGAAGCGCCACACGCGCGCCTGCATGAGCGAGAGCACGACCAGCACCGAGCCGGCCCATCCGACGACCTCCAGCCACACCACCGGCGCACCCTAGCCCCGTCGCACCGCCCCCACCCGCCACCACCCCGCCCGGCCGTCCCCGCCCGCGCGCGGCCCACCCGTCCCCGCTTCTCGCCGAGGTCGCCGCTCCGGACCCGAGGTCGCCTGCTCGGACCGGCGACCTCGCCGTGCGACCGGCGATCTCGGCACGCTGGCGGGTCGGCGTGGGGGGCGGACGGGGGCGTTCGTCGGAGGTGGTCCACGGGGGGTGGGCGGGTGCGGTGGGTGGGGCGGAAATGCGTCGACGTCGCGGGCGGGCGCGAGGAGAGTGGCGACCATGGACGCCACGACCACCACCTGGACGCTGCGCGAGCTCCCGCTCGCGGTCACGCGCGAGGACGCCGACGCCTGGCTCGTCGCCGGCATGGTCCGCGCGCGCAACGCCGTCATCCGCGCCGAGTGGGGCGACGACGACTTCGCCGGCACGGAGCGCGAGGAGCTCTCCGACCTGGCGCACCAGCGGTACACGCGGCGCCGGCGGGTCGTGGCGCTGGTGGACGGCGACGAGGGCGACCCCGACCGCGTCGTCGGCTACGCCCGGCTCGACCTGCCGCTGCAGGAGAACACGCACACGGGGTACGCCGACGTCGGCGTGCTGCCGGGGCACCGCGGCCGCGGCATCGGCGCGGCCCTGCACGACGCCGCGGTCGGCCTGGCGCGCGGGGACGGCCGCAGCAAGCTCGTCGCCGAGACGGACCACGCCACCGAGCCGCCCGCCGGACCGGGCGCCCTCTCGGCACCGACCGGGTCGGGCCGT
The DNA here is from genome assembly GCF_047229365.1 of Cellulomonas pasadenensis. Taxonomy (NCBI): domain Bacteria; kingdom Bacillati; phylum Actinomycetota; class Actinomycetes; order Micrococcales; family Cellulomonadaceae; genus Cellulomonas; species Cellulomonas pasadenensis. The sequence goes on from NZ_JBFTEP010000023.1 coordinate 16,582, forward strand.
GTCCCCGCCGACGACCCGTCGGTGCGGTGGGCGCAGGCGCGCGGATGGCGACTCGAGCAGGTCGTGCGGCACTCGCGCCTGCACCTGCCGGTCGACCCCGACGTGCTCGCCCGCGAGCGCGCGGCCGCGCTCGAGCGGGCCGGCGCGGACTACCGCGTCGTGCAGTGGGCGGACGCGTGCCCCGACGCATGGGTCGACGAGTTCGCGCTCCTCAACACCCGGATGAGCACCGACGTCCCGCTCGGCGGCCTCGACCTCGAGGAGGACCGCTGGGACGCCGAGCGCGTCCGCACCACCGAGCAGCAGATCCTCGGCCGCGGCGAGCACCTGCTGACCTCGGCCGTCGAGCACGTGCCGACCGGCCGGCTCGCCGCGTTCTCGTCGTTCCAGGTGCCCGGCCACAGCGACGAGTTCGTGTGGCAGGGCGACACGCTCGTGCTGAAGGAGCACCGCGGCCGCCGGCTCGGGATGCTCGTGAAGATCGCGCAGCTCGACCTGCTCGCGCGCGAGCGCCCCTCCGTGCGGCGCATCAGCACGTGGAACGCCGAGGAGAACAGCTGGATGCTCGCCATCAACGTGGCGCTCGGGTTCCGTCCCGCGGGCTGCGTCGGGGAGTGGCAGGCCGAGCTCTGACGCGGCGGCGACCGGCCGCGTCAGCCCGGTCGCGCGTGCGCGGCGGTGCGGAGGGCACCGCCGCGCACGCGGCTCGGGTCCGGCTCAGGCTCGGCTCGGGCCGCCCCGGGCCGGCTCAGGCGAGGACGGTGACCGTCGAGCCCGGGCTCATCCGGTCCGCGACGCGCCCGCCGACCTCGGCCGCCGCGGCGGCGTCCGCCGCGTCGACGTGCAGCGTGAACTGCACGCTGCCGTCGTCCTGACGGACCGCCTCCTCGACCTGCACGGCGTCCTCGCCCGCGACGGCGTCCTCGATCGACGCGACGTCGCCGGCCTCGGCGGTGGGCAGGGCGGTGCCGGACACGCGGAACGTGGGCATGTGATCCTCCGGTGGGACGCAGGTGTCGGACCGGACCAGGCTCACCCGGGACGGCCGGGCCCGCGCGTCGAGCGGTGGCCGCGTCTCACGACCGCGTCGCGCGCAGCTCCTCCGACAGGCGCCGCAGCTGGCCCGTCAGCTCGGTCAGCGCGCGGTTGAAGGCGTCGGACGTCTCCGCGGCGGCCGACTCGATGCGCTCGACGGAGCCGTCGAGGCGGTCGGCGACGGCGTCGCGCTCGCCCTGCGCGGTGTCCTCGCGGACGTCGAACGCCTCGTCGACGACGTCCTCCGCCTCGTCGAGGGCGGCCCGGACCTCCTCCCGGATGCCCGCGTCCGCCTCCTCCAGCTGCTGGTCGAGGTCCTCGAACCGCGCGTCGAGGTCGTCCTCGCTGACCTGGTCCTCGCCGAGGTCCTCGGGGACCACGGTCGAGGGGACGGTGCCCGGTTCGGGGGCCTCGTCACCGGCGGCGCAGCCGGTGAGCAGCAGCCCGCCCGCGGTGAGGGCGGTGACGGCGGTGAACGTGGAGCGGCGCATGCGGTCCTCCTGGGGTCGGCGTCGCCGTCCAGTCTGGGAGCGGCGCGCCGCTCGCGCCCGCCGGGCGGTCCGCCCGCCGCTCGTGGCGCGGCCTAGGCGGACGCCGCCTCCGCCCCCCACCAGCCGGCCCAGCGGCGCCGCGCCTCGGCGAGGGTCGCGTCGTCCAGCCCGTACGTCGACAGCACCGCGGACACGCGCCCGTGCGGCGGGTGGTGCCCGGCCGGCTCGAGCATGAGGACGAGCAGCGACTCGGCGATGCCGTGCAGGTGGATCGCGACCTGGTGCTCGCTGCGGTGCACGAGCGTGCCGCCGACGCGCGAGCCGTCGGGACGGGTGACGTCGACGTGCGCACCGACGGGCAGCCCCCGCACGCCGTGCAGGCCGGCGCGGTACAGCAGCGGGTCGCGGCGGTCGCCGGCGTCGAGCCCCAGCACGGACAGCGTCACGCGGTCCTGGCCGGGGTGCTGCTCGAGCGCGAACCGCAGCTGCTGCGCGAACGCGACCCAGCCCTCGTCGATCTCGTCGTAGACGCCGTCGTAGGCGGCGAGGCCGTCGTGGCTGCGCCGCGTGATCGTCAGGTGGGTGCGGCGCGGCTCGTCGTCCCGCGCCGTCACGGTGAGGACGTCGTGGTGCGGCCACGTGAGCGTGCGGCGCGTGACGCCGTCGGCGTGCTCGTGGTGCTCGCGCACCTCGGCACCGAAGATCTGCCGGATCTCGTCGTCGAGGCCGTCGTAGTCCCAGCCGAACCAGCGACGGACGAGCTGCGGGTCGCGCAGGTGCGCCCACACGGTGGCCACCGGGGCGGCGACGTCGAGGGACACGATCGGGCGGTCTTCCAGCGTCATCGCTGCTCACTTCCGTCGCGGGTCACGAGCCGGTGTGCTGCTCCGACGTTACCCACGCACCCGGCAGCGCGGCCAGGGCGGCGGCGTCCGCGCGCAGCGGCACCGCGGCGCCGGGGTCGCAGGACCAGCCGGCGGGCGCGAGCGCCGTCACCCGCCCGGCGCCCGGCACGTCGACGACGACCTCGGTGCGGCCACGGCGTGAGCGGAGCACGGTGACGACCCCGGTGACACCGTCCGGGGCGACACCGTCCGAGGCGACGCCGTCCGGGGCGGCGCCGTCCGTGCCGCCCGTCGTGACGACGAACGCACCCGCCGCGAGCGCGAGCGTCGTGCCGGCGACGGGCACGGGGTCGAGCGCCCCGACGAGCGCCCGCACCGCCGCGGGCGCCGCCGCGGGGTCCGCCGGCACGTCGACGAACGCCTCGTACCCGAGGAACTCCGCGACGCGGCGCGACGCCGGCCGGGACCAGAGCGCCGCGGGCGCGGCGACCTGCAGCAGGCGCCCGGCGTCCATGACGGCGACGCGGTCGGCGACGGCGAAGGCCTCGTCGTGGTCGTGGGTGACGAACAGCGCGGTGGTGCCGGTCGCGACGAGGACGTCGCGCAGGTCGAGCGCGAGGCGCTCGCGCAGGGACCGGTCGAGCGCGGACAGCGGCTCGTCGAGCAGCAGCAGGCGCGGCCGCGGCGCGAGGGCGCGGGCGAGCGCGACGCGCTGCCGCTCGCCGCCCGAGAGCGTGGCGACGTCGCGGCGCTGCGTACCGGGCAGGCCGACGAGGTCGAGGAGCTCCGCGACGCGCGCGGCCTGCGCGGCGCGAGGCGTGCCGGCCAGCCCGTACGCGACGTTGCGGGCGACGTCGAGGTGGCCGAAGAGCTGGCCGTCCTGGAAGAGCAGGCCGAACCCGCGCCGGTGCACGGGCACGCCGGTGACGCCGACGCCGTCCCACGCGACGTCGCCGCCGGCGAGCGGCTCGAGCCCGGCGACGGCGCGCAGCAGCGACGACTTGCCGCACCCCGACGGGCCCAGCAGCGCCACGACCTCGCCGACGGGCACGTCGAGCGACACCCCGTCGACGGCGGAGCGCGCCGCACCCGGGTACCGCACGACGACGTCCCGCACGCCCAGCCCGTCGCTCACCAGCTGCTCCCCACGCCCGGCGAGCGCAGCCGCTCGCACACCGCCACGATCCCCGCGGTCAGGGCCGCGAGCAGCACGGACGCCGCCAGGGCCGTGCCGTAGTTGTCGACGCCCGGCCGGCCCAGCAGCCGGAAGATCACGACCGGCAGCGTCGGGCTCTCCGGCCGGGCGAGGAACGACGTCGCGCCGAACTCGCCGAGCGACGCGGCGAACGCGAACCCGAGCGCGAGACCGAGCGAGCGCACCGCCACGGCGAGGTCCACGGTGCGCAGGACGCGCCCGGGCGCGGCGCCGAGCGTCGCCGCCGCCTCGCGCAGCCGCGGGTCGATCGCCCGCAGCACCGGCAGCACGGTGCGCACGACGAGCGGCACGGCGACGACCGCCTGCGCGACGGGCACCAGCACGCCCGACGTGCGCAGGTCCAGCGGCAGCCCGAGCGGCCGGTCCATCGAGACGAGGAACCCGAAGCCCACGGTCACCGCGGACACGCCCAGCGGCAGCATGAACAGCGCGTCGAGCCCGGCCACGGCGCGCCGCCCGGCCGGCCGTCGCGGGCGCCGCGACACCACGAGCGCGACGAGCCCGCCGACGACGAGCGCGAGGACGGTCGCGTCCAGCGCGACCCGCAGCGACGTCACGGTGGCCTCCAGCGCGCTGACGCGCAGCACGTCCGCCGGCTGCGCGAGCCGCGCGTAGTTGCCCAGCCCCCAGCCGTCGGGCGTGCGCAGCGACCGGACGACCAGGTTGACGAGCGGCAGGGCGAGCAGGCCGACCGCGGTGGCCGCCGTGACCGCGACCGCGACCGCGTCGAGCGGGTCCCGCAGCCGCACGGGGTGCGCCGCGTCGACGGGCTCGGTCAGCGCGAGCGCGCGCTCGGTGCGGCGCCGCGCGCGGCCGGCGAGCACGAGCGCACCGACCACGACGACGAGCTGGAGCACCGACAGCACGGCCGCCGCACGCAGGTCGAGGAACTGCGTCGTCTGCACCCAGATCTCGGTCTCGACCGTCCCGAACTGCCGTCCGCCGAGCACGAGGACGGTGCCGAACGCCGTCGCGCAGAACAGGAACGTCAGCGACGCCGCCGACGCGATCGCGGGCGCGAGCGCCGGCAGCGTCACCGTGCGGAACGCGCGCCACGGCGACGCCCCGAGCGACCGCGCGGCCTGCTCGGCGCGCGGGTCGAGCCGCTCCCACAGGCCGCCCACGGTGCGCACGACGACCGCGTAGTTGAAGAACACGAGCGCCAGGACGACCGCCGTCCGGGTGCCGTCGAGCCCGAGCCCGCCGAGCAGCCCGCCCTCGACCAGCAGCGACCGGAAGGCGACGCCCACCACCACGGTCGGCAGCACGAACGGCACGGTGACGAACGCGCGCAGCGCACCGCGCCCGCGGAACGTGCACCGGTGCAGCAGGTACGCGCCGGGTACGCCGAGCAGCACCGCGCCCAGCGTGCCGAGCGTCGCCTGCGTGAGCGTCTGCCCGACGATCCGCCACGTGCGCGGGCGGGACAGGACGTCGGCGAACCCGCCGAGGTCGAGCGCGCCGTCCGTGACGAACCCGCGGCCCACGATCGCCGCGACCGGCCAGGCGAAGAACACGCCGAGGAACAGCAGCGGCACCGCGACGGCGGCCGCCCACCCGAGGACGCGCCCGAGCGGCACCCCGCCGCCGCGGCCCCCGGGGGGTGCGGCGGCGGGGCGGCCCCGCTCGAGCGTCGTCGTCATGGCCGGGTCGTCAGCCCACGACCGTGTCGGACCACTGCGTCAGCCACTCCTCGCGGTGCGCGTCGATGTCCGCGGCCGGGACCTCGAACGGCTCCTCGGCCAGCGGCGCCCACCGCGCCCACTCCTCCGGCAGCTCCACGGCCGAGCTCACCGGGTAGACGTACATCGACGTCGGGATGTCGGCCTGCACCGCGTCGGAGAGCAGGAAGTCGATCAGCTGCGCCGCGCCCTCCGGGTTCTCGGCGCCCGCGAGCACGCCCGCGTACTCCACCTGGCGGAAGCACGTGTCGAGCAGCGCGCGGGTCGTCGGCTCCGTGCCACCCTCGGGGACCGTGAACGGCGGGGACGACGCGTACGACAGGACGACCGGGCGGGGCCCGTCGCCGCCGCCGGCGGTGAAGTCGGTGTAGTAGGCCTCCTCCCAGCCGCTCGCGACCTTGAGCCCGTTGTCGCGCAGGCCTGCCCAGTACCCCGTCCAGCCGTCCTCGCCGTACGCGCCGACGGTGGCGAGCAGGAAGGCCAGGCCGGGCGAGGACGTCACGGGGTCCGGCACGACGACGAGGTCCCGGTACGCCGGGTCGAGGAGGCTCTCGAGCGTCGTCGGCTCGGGGACGCCCTGCGCCGCGAACCACGTCGAGTCGACGTTCATGCAGACGTCCGAGTAGTCGATCGCGGTCAGCGCGCCCTCGTCGTCACCCTCGACGGCGTAGGCGGCGGCGTCCTCGGCGGCGGGCGCCGTGACCTCGGCGGGGACGACGACCCCCTCGTCGAGCGCGCGCGTCGCGAACGTGGTGTCGAGGCCGTAGACGACGTCGCCGAGCGGCGCGTCCTTGGTGAGCACGAGCTGGTTCGCGAGCGCGCCGGCATCGGCCTGCTGCACCACCTCGACGGTCAGGCCCGACTCCTCCTCGAACTGCTCGAGCAGCCCCTCGGCGAGGGCGAACGACTCGTGCGTCACGAGCGTGACCGTGCCGGCGTCGGCGCTGCCGCTCGGGCCGCCGGACGCGTCGTCGGCGCCGCCGCCGACCGCCGAGCAGGCGGTCAGCGCGAGGGCCGCGACACCGGTGAGGGCGAGGGCGCGGGCACCGGTACGGGTGCGGGGGGTCATGTGGTCGTGTCCTCCGTCGTCGTGCGGAGGGGTCCCCGCCGACGCACGCACCCGCGGGCACGCACGACCGGCGGGGAAAGAGCTAGCCCGACTCCCTACGCCGGTGTGAGCCGGATCAGGTTCGAGGGTCTGCGGTGGTCCGCACTCTCAGCGTCCAGCGCGTCCTCGCGGACGCCCGACGCTCCCCTGTCGTTCACGGCGATCCTAGACCCGCGCGCCGACGTCCCCGGACACGCGTCCGACCCGCGCGCCCGCGGCCGGTGCGGCGGGTCCCGGAGCCCACCGGACTGCGGACCGCGCCGCACCCCGTTAGCGTCGTGCCGGCACCGCAACACGGCGTACGACCTGGGAGGACGCGTTGGGCGACAACGACAAGTCGGTGGTGGCGAAGCTCGTCGGGATGGGCGTGACGCTGGGCGCCGCGTGGGTGGCCCACAAGGTCATCGACGCGGCGTGGGAGAAGACGCGCGGGCACAAGCCCCCGGCGCCGGACTCCACGGACGACGACATCAACTTCTCCGAGGTCGCCGCGGCGGCCGTGATCACGGGCGCGCTCGTGGCGCTCTCGCGCGTCCTGGCGACCCGCGGCGCGGCCAAGCTCATCGCGCGCTGACCCGTCCCGCCCCGGCGGCCGGCGAGGTCGCGGGCTCGGCGCGAGGTCGCGGGCTCGGGGCCGCGACCTCGCGGCGTGCGGGGCGTGCGTGGGTCAGTGGCCCGCGTCCAGGCGGCCCGCCAGGCGGTCCAGGCGGGCCGCGCTGTCCGCGTTCACGCCGACGAACGCGACCTCCGTCCCGCGGGCGGCGTAGCGCTGCCGGATCGCGTCGAGCGCGGCGACCGTCGAGGCGTCCCACACGTGCGCCCGGGACAGGTCGACGACGACGCGCGCCGGGTCGCCCGCATAGTCGAACCGGTGCACCAGGTCGTTCGACGACGCGAAGAACAGCGCGCCCTCGACGGCGTACACGCGCTCCCCGTCGTCGTCGGACGCGTCGAGCCGCGTGACCGTCGTCAGGTGCGCGACGCGCCGCGCGAACAGCACCGTCGCGACGAGCACGCCCACGCCCACGCCGTACGCGAGATTGTGCGTCGCCACGGTCACCGCGACGGTCGCGAGCATCACCGCGGTCTCGGACAGCGGCATGCGGCGCAGCGTGCGCAGCGAGTGCCAGTCGAACGTCCCGACGGCGACCATGACCATCACGGCGACCAGCGCGGCCATCGGCATGATCGCCACGACGTCGCCGAGGCCCACGCACAGCACGAGCAGGAAGGCGCCCGCGAGGAAGGTCGAGATGCGGGTCCGCGCCCGCGACACCTTCACGTTGATCATCGTCTGGCCGATCATCGCGCAGCCGCCCATGCCCCCGAAGCACCCCGTGACGACGTTCGCGACGCCCTGCCCCCAGGCCTCGCGGGTCTTGTCGGAGTGCGTGTCGGTGACCTCGTCGACGAGCTTCGCCGTCATGAGCGACTCGAGCAGCCCGACCACGGCCATCGCCAGCGCGTACGGGAGCACGATCCGCAGCGTCTCGAGCGTGAACGGCACGTCCGGCACGAGCAGCGACGGCAGGCTCTCGGGCAGCGCCCCCTCGTCCCCGACGGTCGGCACCGCGATGCCCGCGGCGACGACCAGGACGGTCAGCAGCACGATGGCGACCAGGGGCGCCGGGACGACGGTCGTGAACCGCGGCAGCACCACCATGATCGCGATCCCCGCCGCGACGAGCGGGTAGACGACCCACGGCACGTCCACCAGGTGCGTGAGCTGCGACGTGAAGATGAGGATCGCCAGCGCGTTGACGAAGCCGACCATCACCGAGCGCGGGATGAACCGCATGAGCCGCGCGACGCCCGCGAGCCCGAGGACGACCTGCAGGACACCCGCGAGCACCACCGTGGCGAGGAGGTGGTCGACGCCGTGCTCGCGGACCACGGGGGCGACGACCAGCGCCACGGCCCCCGTCGCGGCGGAGATCATCGCCGGCCGCCCGCCGACGACCGCGATCGTGACCGCCATGGTGAACGACGCGAACAGCCCGACCCGCGGGTCCACGCCCGCGATGATCGAGAACGCGATCGCCTCGGGGATGAGCGCGAGCGCGACGACCAGGCCGGCGAGCACCTCGGTGCGCAGGCGCGCCGGCGAGCGCAGCGCGGAGCGGACGGACCACGCGACGTCCGCCTCGGGTGCACCGTCGACCGGGACCGCGACGGGCGCGGGGTCGGCCGGCGGGTGGGTCGGCGCAAGCGGTGCGGCGGGGCCACCGCGCACGGCGCGGCGCGCGTCGAGGGACGCGTCGCCGGCCGTGTCGCGGGGCGTGTCGGGGTGGTCGACGCCGGGCGCGTCGGTGGGGCCGTCGGTGGGCACGCGTGGTCCGTCCGTTCGTGGAGCTGCGGCGGCGTCCGGCCGCGGCGCGGGGCCGCGCGGGACGTCGCTCGGGTGTCAGGCGGAGGGGCGCCCCTCGGGCGCGGACCGGCCGGGGGCGTCGGGGCGGTCCGGGGCGTCGGAGGCGTCGGCGACGGGCTCGTCGGCGCCGAGCTCGTCGCCCGCGCTCGCGTCGGCGCCGAGCTCGTCGGCGGTGCGCGCGTCGGCGGCCTGCAGGTCGCGGGTGAGCTCGTCGACGACGAGCAGGTCGTGGCGGACCTTGCCGGTGCGGTAGCCGGCGCGGCCGACCATGTGCGCGGCGACGGGCGCGGTGAGCATCTGGAAGATCACCACGAGGACGAGCGCCCACACGGCGCCGCCCTCCCGCAGGCGCAGCGCCAGGCCGACGAGCACGAGCACGAGCCCGAGCGTCTGCGGCTTGGTGCCGGCGTGCATGCGCGACAGCAGGTCGGGGAAGCGCAGCACGCCGACCCCGGCGGCGAGGACGAAGAACGCCCCGCCCAGCAGGCAGACGACCGACACGACGTCGGCCAGGAGCGTCCAGTGCTCGGCGGTCATGCGGCCCTCCCCCCGTGCGTCGTGCGTACGTGCGTGCGTGCGGTCATCGGACCTCGTCCTCGGCGCCGCCGCCGTGGTGCTCGGCGTCCGGCGCGTCCTCGACGGTGTCCGCCGTGCTCTCCGGCACGTGCCTGCGGCGACGCGCCTCCTCCTCCTCGACCTCGCGCCGGCGGCGTTCGGCCTCCTCGGCGGCGACCTCCTCGCGGGTGCGCACGCGCCCCTCGCCCTCGGGCTCGACGGAGGCGAACCGCGCGATCGTCACCGAGCCGACGAAGCCGACGAGCGACAGGACGACGAGCACGGGCACGACGTCGGCGCGGCGCTGGACGGCCGCGTACAGGGCGACCGCCGCGACCGTGGCGGTGACGACGATGTCGAGCGCGACCGTGCGGTCGAGCATCGACGGACCCTTCTCGGCCCGGACGACCGCGAAGCCGGCGCCCACCGTCAGCAGGACGGCGCACACGACGACCGTCACGTCGATCGCCGTCATCGCGTCACCTCCGTCGGTGCGGGCCGCCGGCGGGCGCCGCCCGGGGTGAGGCCCGCCTCGGCGAGCTCGGCGTCCGACGCGAGCGCCCGCAGGATCCGCTCCTCCTGGTCGAGGACCGACTGGCGCGCGGCCTCGACGCCGCCGGACGTCTCGACGTCCAGCACGTGGACGTAGAGCCGGCCGGTGAGGCGGTGCGCCTCGACGATGAGCGAGCCGGGCACGAGCGAGACGAGCTCACCGGTCAGTGTCAGGTAGAGGTCGGAGTGGCTGCGCAGCTGCACGCAGATGACGGCGCCGCGCGGCGTGCCGCGGGGGCGCAGCGCCACGAGGCTGACCTCGAACGACGCGCGCACCAGGTCGGCGAGGAACCGGCCGACGAGCACGGCCAGCGCGCGGGGCCGCACGCGCCCGTGGAAGTCGATCGGCGTCATGCGCAGGCCGGCGGTGACGAGCACGCCGAGCAGCACGCCGTTCACGATGTTGCCCGGGCGCGCGTCGCCCCACAGCAGCACCCAGACGACGGTGAGCCACAGGACGGTGGGCCACTGGGTGCGGAGCGAGGCGCGGCGGGGGTGCAGGCTCACGGCTCGACCTCCACGGCGGCGTCGGACCCGGACTCGTCGTCGGTCTCGGCGACGTCGGCCGACTCGCCCTCGCCGCGCAGGCCGTCCGGCAGGACCGCCTCGATGTACGGGGTCCGGTCGATGAGCGTCGTCGCGGCCCGCTCGGTGTAGGCGTACAGCGGCCCCGCGACGACGGTGAGCGCGAGGCTGACGCCGACGAGCGCGCCCGCGGGGACGATCATCGACGCGGGCATCGTGGCGCCCGGCAGCTCCTCCGGCGGCGTCTGCCAGAACGCCTTGTTCCACGCCTTGACCAGCGCGTACAGCGTCAGCAGCGACGTCACGACGGACCCCACGACCAGCGCGTACGCCAGCGGCGTGCCGACCTCCACGCCGGCCTCGATGAGGCCCACCTTGCCGAGGAAGCCCGACATGGGCGGGATCCCCGCGAGGTTCATCGCCGGCACGAAGAACAGGACCGCCAGCACGGGCGCGAGCTTCGCGAGCCCGCCGAGCCGGTCGAGCGACGTCGTCCCGCCGTACCGCTCGACGAGCCCGACGACGAGGAACAGCGCCGTCTGCACGGTGATGTGGTGGACGACGTAGTAGATCGCCGCGGTCCAGCCGGTCTCGGTGCCGAGCGCGATGCCGAACACCATGTACCCGATGTGGCTGACGAGCGTGAACGAGAGCAGGCGCTTGACGTCGTCCTGCGCGACCGCCCCCAGGATGCCGACGACCATCGTGGCGAGCGCCAGCCACAGCAGGACGTCGTCGACCCGGCCCTCCGGGAACAGCAGGCTCTGCGTGCGGATGATCGCGTAGACGCCGACCTTGGTGAGCAGGCCCGCGAACACCGCGGTGACGGGCGCGGGCGCGGTCGGGTACGAGTCCGGCAGCCACGCCGAGAGCGGGAACACGGCGGCCTTGATGCCGAACGCGAGCAGCAGCAGGACCTGCAGCACGAGCCGGACGCCGGGGTCGATCTCCGGCAGGCGGATCGCGAGCTGCGCCAGGTTCACCGTGCCGGTCGCGGCGTAGATGCCGCCGATCGCGACGAGGAAGAGCAGCGAGGACAGGATCGCGACGACCACGTAGACCGTGCCCGCGCGGATGCGCTCGCCCGTGCCGCTCAGCGTGATGAGCACGTACGACGCCGCCAGCAGGATCTCGAAGCCGACGTAGATGTTGAACAGGTCGCCCGAGAGGAACGCGTTCGCGACGCCCGCCGACAGCACCAGGTACGTCGGGTGGTAGATCGAGATCGGCGCCTGGCCCTCGCCGTCCTGCTGCCCCTGCGCGAGCGAGTAGAGCAGGACGCAGAGCGTCACCGCGGACGACACCGTGAGCATGAGCGCCGAGAGGCGGTCGACGACGAGGTCGATGCCGACGGGGGCGGCCCACCCGCCGACGTCGACCACCACGGGACCGCCGTCGGCGAGCACGAGCAGGCCGGCCGACACCGCCAGCACGAGCGACAGCACGGCGACCGTGACGATCCGCTGCAGGCGCGGCCGGCGCGCGAGCGCCAGCGTGAGCCCCGCGCCGGAGAGCGGCAGCACCACGGGCAGCGGGACGAGCCAGCTCCAGTCGCCCGTCATCGCGTCACCTCCTCCGTGCGTCCGCGTCCGTCGTCGTCGGGGTGCGCCCCCTCCTCGTGCCGGGAGCCGTGGTCGACGCCCGAGGCCGTGCCCGGGCCGCCCTCGTCCGTCTCGTCCCGCGTGCTCGCGGCCTCCTCGTCGAGCGACTCGCCGTCGCCCTCGGTGTCCGCGTCCTCGAAGGCGCGTTCGTCGCGCGCGGCGAGCCGGGCGATGCGTCGGTCCTCGACGTCGTCCTGCACCTCGTCGTGGCGGTGCAGCTGCCACGACCGGTACGCCATCGCCAGCAGGAACGCCGTGAGGCCGAGCGTGATGACGATCGCCGTGAGGACGAGCGCCTGCGGCAGCGGGTCCGACATCTCGCCCTCGGGCGTGACGCCGATGAGGGGCGGGCCCCCCGCGGCGCCCCCGGCGACGAGGATGAGCAGGTTCGTGCCGTTGCCGAGCAGCACCACGCCCAGCAGCACGCGGGTGAGGCTCCGCTCGAGCACCAGGTACACGCCCGCGGTGAACAGCGCCGCGATCGTCACGACGAGCACGAGGTTCGGGCTCATGTCGATCACGGGACCACCTCCGTGCCGCCCTGCGCCCCGCGGGGCACGGCGGCCTCCGCGGCACGGTCGGCGACCGACTCGCCGGCGTCGAGGCGCGTGAGGTCGTCACCGCCGACGACGTCGCCGGCCACGTCGTCCTCGCCCGACTCGGCGCGCCGGTCGATCTCGGCACCGAGGCTGCGCAGGATGTCCAGGACCAGGCCGACGACGACCAGGTACACGCCGATGTCGAAGAACAGGCTGGTCACGAGCTTGACCTCGCCCCACACGGGCAGCGAGAACTCCAGGATCCACGACTGCAGCACGGTGCCGCCGAACACGAGCGCGCCCAGGCCGACGCCGGCCGAGAGGAACAGGCCGAGGCCCAGGAGCACGCCCGGCTGCACGGGCGCGGCCTCGCCGAGCTCGTAGCGTCCGCCCGCGAGGTACCGCACGGCGAGCGCGATGCCCGTGACCAGGCCCGCGGCGAACCCGCCGCCGGGCTGGTTGTGCCCGCTGAACAGCAGGTACACCGAGTACACGATCATCGTGTGGAACAGCAGGCGCACGACGACCTCGAAGATCACCGAGCGGCGCTGGGGCGCGAGCGTCCGGCCCGCGCGCAGCCACTCCCGTGCCCGCGACCCCGTGCCGACGGCACGACCGGGCGTGCCCGGCGGGCTCGGCTCGGCGGCCTCGGGCGACGCCACCGACGCCGCCGGGCGGCGCAGCGCGGCCATCGGGTCGGGCAGGCCGCCCCACACCGCGCGGTCGGCGGGCGCGTCCCGCTCACGGAAGATGCGCCCGGACCGTGCCGAGAGGAAGACGAGCGACGCGACGCCGGTCGCCGCGACGAGCAGCACCGAGATCTCGCCCATCGTGTCCCAGGCGCGGATGTCGACGAGCGTCACGTTGACGATGTTCTTGCCGCCGCCGAACTCGTACGCCTCCGCGGCGAAGTCCTCGGACACGGGTGCGTGCACGCGCGCCGACGGGGCGACCAGCGCGATGCCGGCGACCGTCAGGCCGACCGCGAGGCCGAGCGCGAGCCGCACGTACCGGGACACCGCGAGGGGGCGGTCGGAGAAGTACGGGGGCAGGCGGCGCAGCACGAGCACGAAGACGACGAGGGTGACCGTCTCGACGAGCACCTGCGTGAGTGCGAGGTCCGGCGCGCCGTGCAGCAGGAACAGGCCGGCGACGGCGTAGCCGCCGACACCGAGCAGGATGACGGCCTTGAGGCGGCGGCGGGCGCGCGCGGTGAGGACCGCCGACGTGATGACCACCGCGGCGAACACGGCCTGCGCGGCGTAGTCCCACGGGCGCACGGCGTCCGGCCACGACGTCCCCGACACCAGGGTCGCCCCCACGGCCACCACCCACGTGACGAGGATGATGCCGAGGTAGACCGGCAGCGAGCCGCGCTGCGTGAGCGCCGTGACGTCGGCCGCGAGGTCGTCGAGGCGGCGCATCGAGCGGCGGTAGACGCGGTCCGCCTCGACCACCGCCGGCACCCGCTGCTGCCACCGCTCGACGCGGTCGCGCGCGACGAACAGCAGCGCACCGACCCCGAGGATGCCCACGGTGAGCCAGAAGGCCGGTGTGATCCCGGCCCAGAGCACGAGGTGCCCCGGCTCGCCGTGCGGGTACGTCGACGCGTGCGGCAGCAGCAGCTCCTCCCCGAGCCCCGGCAGCAGCGCGACGAGCACGCCCAGCACCGCCAGCACGAGCGCGGGCCACACCAGCAGCATCGAGGGGTGCGTGATCTGCGCCGGCGTCGACGACTCGTGCCCCCCGTCGGCGAGCGACGTCGTCGTCGTGCCGCCCGCGCCGTCGTCCGTCTGCGCCTTGGTGAGCACCGCGGGCTTGGTCGCGAACGCGCCCCACCACAGCCGGAGCCCGTACGCGACGGTGAGGGCGGAGCCCACGACCACCGCACCGAGCACGACCCAGCCGAGCGGGTCGCCCTCCGCGTGCAGCAGCGCCTCGAGCCCGGCCTCCTTGGCGACGTACCCGGCGAAGGGCGGCAGGCCGATCATCGACGCGGTGGCGAGCGCGCCGGCGGCGGCCGTCCACGGCAGCTCCCGCCCGACGCCGGACAGACGGCGCAGGTCGCGCGTGCCGCACGCGGCGTCGACGACGCCGACGACGAGGAACAGCGCGGCCTTGAACATGGCGTGCGCACCGAGCATGGCGAGGCCGGCGAGCGCCGCGCCCTGCGTGCCCTGCCCGACGAGCAGCACGATGAGGCCGAGCTGGCTCACCGTGCCGAACGCGAGTACCAGCTTGAGGTCGTGCTGCCGCAGCGCGCGGTAGCCGCCGACGAGCAGCGTGCCGCCGCCCAGCAGCACGACCGACCACTGCCACACGGGCTGGTCGGCGTACGCGGGGGCGAAGCGCGCCACGAGGTACACACCGGCCTTCACCATCGCCGCGGCGTGCAGGTACGCGCTGACCGGCGTGGGCGCGGCCATCGCGGCCGGCAGCCAGAAGTGGAACGGGATGAGCGCCGACTTCGTGACGGCGCCGGCCAGCAGGCACGCGACCGCGGCCACGACGAGCCCGCCCTCGCGCGGCGGGTCGGCCAGCAGCCCGGAGAGCGAGTACGTGCCGGCCTGCTCGCCGAGCAGCACCACGCCGACGAGCATCGCCAGGCCGCCCGCGGTGGTCACGACGATCGCCTGCATCGCCGCCCGGCGGCTCGCCTTGCGGTCCGCGTAGTGGCCGATGAGCAGGTACGACGTCACCGTCGTCAGCTCCCAGAACACGAACAGCAGCAGCATGTCGTCGGCCGTGACCAGCCCGAGCATCGAGCCCGCGAAGGCCGTGAACACGCCCGCGAAGCGACCGAGACCCGACGCCGTCGACTTGAAGTACGCCGAGCAGTACACGAGGACCAGCGCCCCGACACCGCCCACGACGACCGTCATCAGCCACGACAGCGTGTCGAGACGGAACGCGAGCTCGAGCCCGAGCGTCGGGATCCACTCGACCACCTCGACGGCGCCGCGGCCGTCGCGCACGGCGGCGGTCTGCGCCAGCGCCCAGGCGGCGGCGGACGCCGGCACGAGGGCCAGCAGCAGGAACGCCTTGCGTCCCAGCCAGGAGACGAGCGCGGGCGCGACGAGGGCCGCTGCGAGGTGCACGGTCAGCAGCAGCAGCAACGTCCGGCTCTCCGTCCTGGTCGGGGGCGGTGGTCGGGGTGGTGCGATGTGGCCCGGCCGGGGCGGCGTCGGGAGGCGCGCGCCCCGGGGCCGTCCGTGGGGAGCCGGCGGCCGGGTGTCGAAGGTGCGGCCATGCACGGCGACGCGGGAGCGTCGTCGAGATGGGCAAGGGGGACGTCACCACTCTACCAAGCGATCGTCGAGCACTCGTCGTGACGCCGACGGCGACCCGCCACGGCACCATGCCGACCCGGCACGGTCGAGGGCGACGGCACGCCGCTGCGGCGGCGCGTGTCAGACCTCGATCGGGTCGCCCAGCAGGACCATGCCGGGCGGGAACTGGCCGTCCATGACCGTCTCGACCTGCCGTCGGGCCTCGTCGGCGTCCGCGGCGCGCACACGCAGCTCGATCGTCGTCGGGCCGGGGTCAGGACGACCCGCGCCCTCCTCGCCGTCGTCGTGCAGGCCGTCCGGCATCTCGGCGGTGAGGCCGGCGGTGCGCAGCCGATCGAGGAACGTGTCCCCGTCCCGCTTGGCCGTGTCGAGGTCGGGGAACGTGACGGGGATGACGAAGGTGTCCATGCCGTCCATGCTGCGCGCACCCGTGGCGTCGGCAAGCGGGCGCCGGGATGCCGGTGGACGAGGTCGCCGTCGCGCGGGCTGTGGGCGGGTGGAGCGGTCGTGCGGGCCGCCCGTCGCGCCGTCGAGCCGCCCACAGCCCTGCGGGACGCGGCACCCGTGCACCTGGGCCGGACGGCCGGGTCCCCCGTCGTCGGCGGCCGTTAGCGTGAGCCGGGTGAGCCCCCTGCAGCTGGTGTGCGTCCTGCTGGCGTCGGTCGCCACCGTCGTCGGCATCGCCGCGTTCGTGCGCGGCGTCGTGGTGATCGTGCGGACGGTGCGCACCGGGCGTGCCGCGCCCGGGCGGTCGGGGCCGGTGGGCGTGCGGCTGCGCACGCTGGTGCGCGAGGTGGTCGGGCACGGGCGCTTCCGGCAGCGACCGGCCGTGCGGGCCGCGCACTGGGTCGTCATGGTGTCGTTCCCGGTCCTGGTCGTCACGCTGCTGACGGGGTACGGGCAGCTGGCGGACCCGCGCTACGGGCTGCCGGTGCTCGGGCACTGGCCGCCGCTCGAGTGGGCGGTCGAGGCGTTCGCGTGGCTGGGTCTCGTGGGCATCGCCTACCTGACGTCGGTCCGGCTACGCGCGCGGCCGCGCCCCGCGGTGCCGGTGACGACGGGGGCCGAGGCGGGCGACGCGGCCGTGGCGCACGCCGGCGGCGTGCCGCAGCCCGCGACGGAGCAGCAGCGGCGGTCGCGCTTCTTCCGGTCGAACATGCGCTGGGCGTACGTCGTCGAGGCGACGATCTGGCTCGTCGTGCTCGCGGTGCTGGTGCTGCGCGGCCTCGAGTACGCGCTCGGCGTGCAGGACCGCGAGCCGTGGGCGACGGCCCTGCACTTCCCGCTGACCGCGTGGTTCGGCGCGGCGTGGACGGGGACGCCGGCGGCGACGCTCGAGGCGGCGGTGCTCGTGGTCGCGACCGTGAAGATCCTCGTCTCGATGGGCTGGTTCGTGTTCGTCGGGCTCTCGCCGACGGCCGGCATCGCGTGGCACCGGTTCCTCGCCGTGGTCAACGTGTACGCGCGCCGCGAGCCGGACGGCGCGCCGGCGCTCGGCCCGCTCGCGCCGCTGCGCGGTCCCGACGGGGAGCCGCTCGACCTCACCGCCGCCGAGGACCTGCCCGACGACGTCCGCCTGGGCGCGGGCGCCGTCGAGGACCTCACGTGGAAGCAGCTGCTCGACACGTCGACGTGCACCGAGTGCGGCCGCTGCCAGGAGCAGTGCCCCGCGTGGGCCACCGGCAAGCCGCTCAACCCCAAGCTCGTCATGACCGCGCTGCGCGACCACGCCGCGGCGACCGCGCCCTACGTGACCGCGGCGCGCGCGGCGGGGGCCGCACCCGAGGCGGCGGCCGACCCCCACCTCGGCGTCGACCTCGTCGGCGCGGGCGTCATCGACCCCGACGTCCTGTGGTCCTGCACGACCTGCGGCGCCTGCGTGCAGCAGTGCCCGGTCGACATCGAGCACGTCGACACCCTCGTCGACATCCGGCGGTACCAGGTGCTCATGGAGTCGGCGTTCCCCGCGGAGCTCGGCGGCACGTTCACCAAGCTGGAGCGGCGCGGGAACCCGTGGGGCCTGCCGGCGCGGCAGCGGCTCGACTGGGCGAAGGGCCTGCCGTTCGACGTCCCCGTGGTCGGCGTCGACGTCGAGTCGGCCGCGGAGGTCGACTACCTGTTCTGGGTGGGGTGCGCCGGCGCGTTCGAGGACCGCGCGAAGCGGACGACCCGCGCGGTGGCGGAGCTGCTGCACGTCGCGGGCGTCTCGTTCGCGGTGCTCGGCGACGGCGAGACCTGCACCGGCGACCCCGCCCGCCGCGCCGGCAACGAGCTGCTCTACCAGATGCTCGCGAGCCAGAACGTCGAGACGCTCACCGAGGCCGGCGCGCAGCGCGTCGTCGTCACGTGCGCGCACTGCTTCAACACCCTCTCGCGCGAGTACCCCGCGATGGGCGGCCGGTTCGACGTCGTCCACCACACCCAGCTGCTCGACCGGCTCGTCGGCGAGGGGCGGCTCCGCTTCGCCCCCGGCACCGGGGACGACGGCACGGGCGCGACCGTGACCTACCACGACCCCTGCTACCTGGGCCGGCACAACCAGGTGTACGCGCCGCCGCGCGACCTCGTCGCCGCGATCCCCGGCATGACGCTCGCGGAGATGCCGCGCCGCGAGGACACGTCGTTCTGCTGCGGCGCCGGCGGTGCCCGGATGTGGATGGAGGAGAGCCTCGGCGAGCGGATCGGCACCGTGCGCGCGGCCGAGGCGGTCGCCACCGGCGCGGACGCGATCGCGACCGCCTGCCCGTTCTGCACGGTCATGCTGAGCGACGGCGTCGCGGCCACGGCCCGGGCGGCCGACGCGGGCGCGCCGGCCGCGGCCCCGGCCGCGGGCGACCCGCGCGGGACCACGGCGCCGGGGCCGGCGGTCGCCCGCCCCGGCGTGCCCGAGGTCGCCGACATCGCGGTGCTGCTGCTCGACCGGGTGGCGGGCCGCCCGTCTGCCTGACCGGGCGACCGCCGGTCCGGCGAGCGGGCGGTCACGCGCGGCGGGTGACCGCCTCCCGGCGCGCGGCGAGCACCGCGACGACCCCGAGCAGCACCGCGCTACCCAGCACCCAGGCCAGGTGCACCGCCACCGGCTGCGTCGCCGCCCCGGTGAACGCCACGACGTCGTCCGCCGGCATGACGAGCCCGTACGCGAGCTGGCCGAAGTGGAACGTCGGCAGGTACGGCGCGACGTCGCTCATCACGGCGGGCAGCTCGGACAGCGGCATGAAGAACCCGGACGCGAACGCCAGCGGCAGGAACAGCAGGTTCGCGACGACCGTCGCTGCCCGCGGCCGCGCCAGGAACGCGATCGCGAAACCCAGCGTGCTGAACAGCAGCACCCCGGCGGTCATGAACGCCCCGAACGCCAGCCACCGGCCCGCGTCGAGCCGGACCCCGCCGGCGGTCGCGGCGAGCAGCCCCGTGCTGAGCACGATGAGCACGGCGTGCACCGCCGCGGTGAGCGACGTCCCGGACAGGTACACGCCCGTCGGGAACGGCGTCGCCCGCAGCGTGCGGAGCCACCCGCGGCCGCGGTCCTTGGCGACGTTCTCCCCGAACGTGAAGAGCGCGAGCGAGACGACCCCGTAGGCGGTGAGGGAGACGAGCATCGCCAGCCCGATCCGGGTGCCGCCAGGCAGGGTCGACGACGCGTTCGGCAGCCCGAACATCGCGTAGAGCAGCACCGGCACGGCCACGGCACCGACCGCGAACTCCGCGTCGCGGAACGACGAGCGCAGGCCGACGACGACGGTCCGGGCCAGCAGCCCGGTGACGCCCCCGGTGCGACGCGTGCCGGCGTGCTGCGTGCCGGGCCGCGGCGAGCCCGGGGTCGTGCGTGCGGTGGTGGTCATCGGTCCTCTCCGTCCGGTCCGGCGCTCGTGCGCTCCTGCGTGAGGGTGAGGAAGACCTCCTCGAGGTCGTCCCGCCCGTGGTGGGTGAGGGCGTCGGGGGTGGCGTCGGCGCGCACCCGGCCGTCGGCGACGACGACGACGCGGTCCGCGACGCCCTGCGCCTCGAGCAGGTCGTGCGTGGCGAACACGACGGTCGCGCCGTCGGCGACGCTCTCGCGGGCCCGGTCCCAGAAGGCGCGGCGGGACGCCACGTCCATCGCGGCCGTCGGCTCGTCGAGCAGCAGCAGGTCGGGCGCGCCGACCAGCGCCGTCGCCAGCAGCAGCCGCTGGCGCTCGCCGCCGGACAGGGCCGTGACGACCTTGTCGGCGTGCCGGGTCAGCGCGGTGCGCGCCAGCACGTCGTCGGTCGGGTACGCCCGCGGGTACGCGCGGCCCACGAGCCCGACGAGCTCGCGCACGGTGACCTGGTCCGGCAGACCGGCGCCCTGCAGCATCGCGCCGACCCGCCCCCGCCGCGCCCCCGGTCGCCCGCCGAGCACCCGGACGCTCCCCCGCGTCGGTCGCACGAGCCCCAGCAGCACCTCGAACGTCGTCGTCTTGCCCGCGCCGTTGGGCCCGAGCACCGCGACCAGCTCCCCCTCCTCGACCCGCAGGTCGAGCCCGTCGAGCGCCGGGACGCCCGCGTACTCCTTGTGCACGCCCTCCAGCTCCAGCACCGCGCCCACGGCCGGCCCCTTCCCTCGTCCGCCCGCCCACCCCGTGCGGGTGCCGGTGCGACGTCCTCGACGCTAGGGACGGCCGGGTGCCGCGCGGACGTGCCGGGGGTCACCGATCCGGACCGTGACCTCCGGCACTCCCGGGGCCCGGCACCCCCGCGCTACGGTCGCCGGGTGGACGCCGTGCGGAGGGGCACGCCGGCGGGCGAGGGAGCGGCGGCCGAGGGGCCGGACCCGGGCCCGCCAGCCGCCGCGGCGCACGCCACACCC
>NZ_JBFTEP010000024.1:0-36843 GCF_047229365.1 Cellulomonas pasadenensis
GGCACACGCTGCTGGCCGCCGCCGCGGTGGGGCTCGTGGCCGTCGGCGGGCTCGGGGGCGCGTCCGTCGTCGGGGCGGACCGCGACGACGCCGTCGTCGTCGCCGACGCGCGCACCGTGTCGCTGACGCCCGTCGGCGGGTCCGGGGTGACGGCCGACCTCACCCTCACGCCCGCGCGGTGGGGCACCCGCCTGGACTGGTGGTGCGAGTACACCGCCGACGAGCTCGCCGAGGGCGTCTACGAGCTCGTCGTCGTCGACGCGGACGGCCGGCGCGAGGTCGTCGGGACGTGGTCGAGCACGGGGGAGCGCACCGCCGCGGGGCTCGGCGCGTCCGTCGCGGTGCCGGCCGACGGGATCCGGCGGGTCGAGCTCGGCGTGGTCGGGCTCGACGTGCCGCTCGCGGCGGCCGACGTGCGCGCGGAGGCGTGACGGGGGTCGGGTCAGCGGGTGCCGGCGGGACGGCCCGGCGCCGACGGTGCGCGGGATGCCGGGACGTGTCGGCGTCAGTCGACCGGGAGCCGCGCGCCGGCGACCTCGACGGTGACCTCGGCCGCGTCGGGCGCCTCGTCGGGCAGCCGGACGACGCTCGTCGTCGGTGCCATGTCGGCCGTGCAGGCGGCGTCGCCGTAGGCCGTCGCGTCGGTGAGCGTCACGCGCAGCACCTCCGCGGCGGCGTCCCACGTGACGTCGTCGGGGAGCGTGGGGCACGTCGAGCTGCCCCACGTGACGAGGAGGAGCTGCCGCGGGTCGTCGCCCGGCGTGACGGCGATCTCCTCCGACCCGACGTCCGGCGGCGCGCCCGGGAAGAACGTCTCCGCGACGTTCGGCACGGGGGACTCGACGGGCGTCGCCGTCGGGCCGGTGGACGCGTCCGTGGGTGAGGCGGTGACCGTCTCGAGCGCACCGCTGCCGGGCGCCGGGGTGTCGGCGCACCCGGCGCACAGCGCGATCCCGACCACCGCCACCGTCGCGAGTCCTGCGTGTCGCACGTCGCCCCCTCGGAGTCACCGGGCCCGCACGACCCGTCCCCACCACTGTCCTCCGCAGAGCGTCCGACGGCACGCGCTGACCCCCGCCCCTGGTCGCCGAGCTCGGTGGTCGTGCGTCGAGCTCGTCCGGTCGGGGTGACGAACTCGCGGCACAACCACCGAGCTCGGCGAGCGGTGGGCTCGGTCGGAGGTGGACGGGAGCGGGCCCGGTGCGACGTGTCCGTCGCACCGGGCCCGCGTCCTGCGGGCGGCGGTCAGCCCGCCGAGCAGGTGGCCGTCAGGCCGGTGGCGCTGCCCGTGCCCTGGAAGCCGAACTCGGTGGTCTGGCCGGCGGCGACCGAGCCGTTCCACGCGACGTTCGAGAAGCGGCCGCCGCTGTGCGTGGCGTTCCACGCGTTGGTGACGGCCGAGCCGGCGGGCAGCGACGCGGCCACCGTCCACCGGCTGAGCGGCGCCGACCCGGCGGTGACGCGCACGGTGGCGACGAACCCACCGGTCCACTGGTTCACCGACACCGACGCGGAGCACGCACCGCCCGGCTGCTGGGTGGGCTGCTGGGTGGGCTGCTGGGTGGGCTGCTGCGTGGGCTGCTGCGTCGGCGTCTGCCCCGGCCCGTCCGTCAGCGTCGGCGCGGACCACGACGCCCAGTCCGCGAGCCGGCCCTGCGCGCGGCTCGAGATGCGGATGGCACCGGCGGCCGTGCCCGTGCCGACCAGGTACTTCTGCACGTGCTGCTGGATGGGCGTGCGCCACTCCGGCCGGTTGGCGCAGTGCGAGCCGTCCTGCACGTCGGACCAGTAGGAGATGTTCTGGCCGGCGCCCAGCGCCTTGTAGACCTCGGCGCCGCCGAGCGCCGCGATGCTCGCGGACCGCGGCCCGAGGTTCGCGATGTGCGGGTTGTCCATGATGAGCAGGCCGCGCGGTGCGACCAGGCCGACGACCTGGTGGGTGTCGACCGGCAGCCGGTTCGGGCTGCTCGTGAACGTGCCGAACGCGTCGCCGAGCCACGGCTGCTCGCCGTAGGCGCTGCTGAGGCTCTGCGCGCCCTCGCCGGGGATGCCGCGGAAGATCGGCACGCCGGCGCTGCCGGACTCGATCGGCATGGTCAGCGCGATGCGCTGGTCGAACGCGCCGGCGACGAACGCACCCTTGCCGAACCGGGAGCACCCGGTGACGCCGGTGGCGTCGGCCTTGAGGACCGACCCCCCGGACTGCCCGATGACGTCGATGATCCGGCTGACGCCCCACGCCCACGCCATGAGCAGGCCGGTCTGGCTCTGCGCGCCGTACAGCGTGTAGAAGGCGCCCTGCTTGTTCGCGCGGCCGGTGCCCTCGCGGCCCACCGTGTACGGGTCGTAGCTGATGACGGCGGCGCCGGCGGCCTTGATCGCCGCGGTGTCGGCGCCGAACCCGCCGTAGACGACGACGGCCGGGAACGGGCCGGTGCCGCTGGGCAGCTCGACCTTGGCGGAGAAGGTCGACGTGCGGCCCTGGTGCGACGTGGTCACGGTGATGGTCGAGCCGGTGACCGTGCCCGTCACGCTCGCCGGCTTCGCGGGCTTCTCGCCGTACACGAACTTCTCGGCCAGGCGGCGCGTGAGCTCGCGCTGGCAGCGCCAGTCGGCCTTCGTCGCGATGCGCGAGCCGTCGAGGCGGCGGAACGGATCGGGCAGCTGCGCGTTCGTCGGCAGCGCGCCGGCGTCGGGCAGCGTGGGGACGGCGCAGTCGGCGCCCTCGTTCTCGACGGCGGACGCGAACGGTGCGGCCTGCGCGGGCGCGGCCGTGCCGACGTCGGTCACGACGGTCGCGGTCGCCAGCGCGGTCACCGTCAGCGCGACGAGCGCCGAGCGGATCGCCGTGCGGTGCGACGGGCGGCGTGCTGTGGTCACGGGCGGTCTCCCTCCGGGGTGGTCCGGGGCGGGGTCGTCGGCCCTCCGTCGGGCCGACACTCTCGCTCCCCGCGCGGCGGGGACGTGCCCCCGGCGGCGCTCGTCCTCACTGTCGGGAGCGGCGCACCGGCGGACAATCCGGTGAAGCCTTTAGCGAAACTTTTGCCGTCGGTCCCGCGAGTGTCGGAGGGGGCGCGAAAAGGGGGCGCCGCGGCGCACGCGCCGGCGGCATGCTGCGGGGGTGTCCCACCCCGCACCCGGCCACGTCTCGGCGACGACTCCCGCACGGCGCGAGCGCGCGGAGCCCGAGCGCGCGGAGCACGAGCGCGCGGAGGTCGAGCGCACGGAGCTCGCGCGCACGGCGCACGCCGACGCGTGGGAGCAGCACGGGCGGCTGCGCGCGGAGGCGGGCGGTGCCGTCGCGGAGCTGCCCGGCGTGCGGCTCATGGCGAGCGGGCTGCCGTACGCGCAGTGGAACAACGGCGACGTCACCGACCCCGGGCTCGTCGACGTCGACGCCGTCCGTGCCTGGTACGCACGCCTCGACGTGCCGTGGGGGCTGCGGGTGCCGGCCGGCGCGCCGTGGCCGCACGGGCGCCTGCTGTTCCGCAAGCGGCTCATGCTGCTGCACGCCGCGGACCTCGTCCGCGCGCCCGCTGTGCCGGGGCTCGTCGTACGCGCCGCGACGCCCGACGACCTCGACGTCGTCGCCCGCGTCGACGCCACCGCCTTCGACGGCGACGCCGCGGTGGAGGCCGCGTGGATGCGTCCGCTGCTCGTCTCCGAGCGCGCGACCGTCGCCGTCGCCGAGCTCGACGGCCGGCCCGTCGGCACGGCGTCGTGCCTGCGCACCGACGGTCGCGCCGGCCCGGCCGCGTACCTCGCCGGCGTCGCGGTCCTGCCCGAGGCTCGCCGCCGGGGCGTCGCCGCGGCCGTGTCGGGGTGGCTGCTGGACCGCGCGGTGGCCGCCGGCGCACGCGTCGCGCACCTGCACCCGGACTCCGACCTCGCCGCCCGCGTCTACGCGCGCCTCGGCTTCACCGAGGTCGACGGGCTCGACGTGTACGTGGAGGTGGCGTGACCCGCCCGGCCGGGGACGGCCTTGTCCGGCCCGGCGCGACGGTCGTAGCGTCGAGCGCGGCGCACCGGCGCCGAGCCCGGGTCCAGCCGAGGAGGCCGCCGTGCCGGAGGGGACCGCAGTGACCGAGGGGGCCGCCGGGCCCGCGTGGGGCCGCACCGGGGGCGCGCCGACCGGCCCGCCGACCGACGTGCCGCCCCGCCTCGTCCCGCTGCTGCGCCAGTACGACTGGGGCGTCGGGCGGCTGCTCGACCGGTTGCGCGGCCCGGTCGTCGACAGCGGCGACGGCGAGCGCGTGGCCGTGGTCCCGCTCGACGACGCCGAGTACCGCTGGGAGCCGGTGCCCGGCGCCTGGTCCGTCCGCCGCCACGCGGACGGCCCGGCGCCCGGCGCGACCGTGCTCGTCGGCGCGGGCGAGTGGGGCCGCGACGGCGGGCGCCCGCACCCGTGGCCGCCGCCGGTGACGACGATCGCCTGGCGGACGACGCACCTGCTCGAGATGCTCGAGCTGCGGGCCGAGCACACCGTCGGCGACCGCCGGCGCCTCGAGGGCGACCTGCGGTACCCGGGCGACGCGGCGGGTGCCGTCGCGGCGCTCGAGGCGGCCGCCGGCGCCTGGCGGTACGCGCTCACCACGGCCGACGACGCCGCGCTCGACCAGGTCGGCCGCTCGACGTACCCCGACGGGGACGACGCCGAGATGCCCTTCCTCGACCTCGTGTGGTGGATGAACCAGGAGGTCCTGCACCACGGCGCGGAGATCGCGCTCCTGCGGGACCTGTACGCCGCGGCGCACCGCGCGTGACGGCCGACGCGCACGGCCCGGCGGACGCGCCGACGGACGAGGAGGACCGCATGGCCCGAGCGCCCGTCGCCGCCACGGCGCCGGACCGGCGGCGCCTGCAGGGCCGCGTGGTGCGCGTGCTCGCCGCCGGCCAGGTGCTGGGCGGGCTGGGGACGGGCGCCGCGCTGGGGCTCGGCGCGCTGCTGGTGGCCGAGGTCGCGGGGTCGCCGGCGTGGTCCGGGATGTCCGCGACGATGGGCACGCTCGGGGCCGCCGTGCTGTCGGTGCCGCTCGCGCGGCTGGCGCTGCGCCGGGGTCGGCGCGTGTCGTTGACGACGGGCGCCGTCGTGGCGGTGCTCGGGAGCCTCGTGGTGGTCGGCGCGTCCGTCGCGGGCGCGCTCGTGCCGCTGCTGCTGGGCGTCCTCCTGCTGGGCGCCGCGACGTCGCTGAACCTGCAGGCGCGGTTCGCCGCGACCGACCTCGCGGCGCCGGCCACCCGCGCGCGCGACCTGTCGCTGGTGGTGTGGGCGACGACGGTCGGGGCCGTCGTCGGGCCGAACCTCTACGAGCCGGGGGAGTCGCTCGCGGGGGCGCTGGGGCTGCCCGCCCTCGCGGGCGGGTTCGTCATCGCGGCCGTCGCGCAGGCCGCCGGTGCGGTGGTGTACCTGGTCGGGCTCCGGCCCGACCCGCTGCTGACGGCGGCGGCCGACGACGCGGTGCGCGCGCCGGCGGACGCGGTGCCGGCCCGCCCGGTCGGCGGCCTGCGGGTCCTGCGCGCGACCGCCGCCGCACGGCGGGCCGTGCTCACGGTCGCCCTGAGCCACGCGGTGATGGTCGCGCTCATGAGCATGACGCCCGTGCACCTGACCGGGCACGGCGCGACGCTCACCGCCGTGGGCCTGACCATCAGCCTGCACGTGGCCGGCATGTTCGCGCTGTCGCCGGTCTTCGGGCACCTCGCGGACCGGTGGGGACGGCGGCAGGTCGTGCTGGTCGGGCAGGCGATGCTGCTGGCGTCGCTGCTGGTCGTGCTCGTGGGGTCGGAGTCGCACGTGGCGGTGGTCGTCGCGCTCGTGCTGCTGGGGCTCGGCTGGTCCGCGTCCACCGTCGCGGGGTCGGCGCTGGTCGTGACGGCCGTCGAGCCGGCGCGCCGACCCGCGCTGCAGGGCGTGTCGGACGCCCTGATGAGCCTCGCGGGCGCGGTCGGCGGCGCGCTGGCCGGCCCGGTCCTGGCGGCCGTCGGCTTCCCGGGCCTGGCCGCCGCGCTCGTCGTGCTCGTCGCGGTGACGACGGCGGTGCAGCTGCGCCCCGCCGCCGCACCGACGCCGTCCGCGTCCACGGTCGGCTAGGACGTGTCTCCGGAACCGCGACCCGGGTGCCGTTGATCCTGGTCAGGTGGCTGCGCGGTGGGTGCGCGCTCCGCCCGCACCGCACTCCGGACGCGTGACGATTCCAGCGCCGGCCGGGTCCACGTCGCGCCGTATCCTCACCCGGTGCAGCAGCCGAGCGCGCGGAGGGACGACGCACCGGCACTCGTGCGCGTCGTCCCGACCGAGGAGTCGTCGATCGTGCTCGAGCTGGACGGCGGTGTCGTCCTCGTCCTCGACTGCCTCGACCCCCGGCTGGAGCGCGACCACCCCGGGCCCGACTGGTCCGAGCTCGGGTACCCCGAGAAGCGCAAGCACCTGACCTTCGATGCCGGGGCGGTCCGCTGGCCGGGCGGCAAGGTGCTGACGACCGGCGACCTGGTCGCGCGCTCACGCCCGGCGTCGGTGCGGGAGCTCGAGAGCCTGCACCTGCGCGTCGCGTACCGGAACCAGGCACCGACGCCGCAGGACGCGCGACACCACGTGTACTCCGTGTACGTCCGGCCGTTCGCCGCGCAGCCGTTCGTGCTCGGCGAGTCGATCGGCGGTGGCCACGGCGAGCGCGGCGGGCAGGCCACCTTCACGCTCGCGGAGCTGCGCGCCTGGGCGGGGTGGGAGGAGCACTGCGCGCTGGCGGGATGCGGCTGGGTGGTCCCCGTGCTGTCGACCGAGGGAGCGGACGAGCGGGCCTGCGTCGACGCGCTGGTGCGCGAGGTGTGCCGACGCGCCGACACCGCGGAGTCGGACGTGTGGACCTACGCGGCCGGGCGATCGCGGCAATGACGCCACGGGGGCGTGGCTCGTGGGCCTGCGGCCGCGCCCCGCTGTCGGCACGGAAGCCCACCCGGGGGCGCTGACCAGCAGCCCTGCCCAGCGCGGCGAACGTCGGAGACGCGCCCTGTGGTGCGTACCCCTGGCTGCCCCGCTACCCCAGCCCCGTCCATCTGCCGCCGCCCATCGCCGAGGTCGCCCGGTGGACGGCGAGGTCGCCTGCCCGGACCGGCGAGCTCGGCGCGGAACCGGCGACCTCGGCGCGGGAGGGGGCGAGGTCGGCGTCGGACCGGCGAGCTCGGCGGCGGAGGAGGGCGGGCCGGGTCGCGGTGGCTGTGCTGGGATCGGGGGATGGACGCCGGCCCCGTGACCCTCGCCTGTCGTGCGCTGCTGCTGGACGTCGACGGGACGCTCGTCGACTCGGCGGAGGCCGTGCGCAGCGCGTGGGCGGCCGTGGCGGAGGAGCTCGGCGCGGACCCCGACGCGGTCGCGGCGGCCGCCCTGGCACGGCGCGCGCCCGAGGTCGCGGAGGAGTTCTTCGCCGCCGGCGACCGGCAGCACGCGCTCGACGCGTCGCTGCGGGCGTCCGTCGCGTCGGCCGGGCTCGTCCGTCCGCTGCCCGGCGCCGCCGACCTGCTCGCGGCCGTGCCCGACGGGGCGTGGGGCTGCGTGACGTCCGGCCGGCGCGAGATCCTCACGGCCCGGCTGCGTGGCGCGGGGCTGCCCGTGCCGGCGGTGCTCGTCACCGCCGAGGACGTGGAGCGCGGCAAGCCCGACCCGCTGCCGTACCTGCGCGGCGCCGAGCTGCTCGGGGTCGACCCCGCCGACGCGGTCGCGCTCGAGGACACGCCCGAGGGGGTCCGGTCGGCGCGCGCCGCGGGGCTGCGGGTCGTCGGCGTCCTCGGCACGCACGCGGCGGACGACCTGCGCGCGGCCGGCGCCGACGCGCTCGTCGACGCACCCGGCGGGGTGCGCGTCCGCGCCGCGGACGGCGTCCTCGAGCTGACCGTGACCGTGACCGCGCCGCGCTGAGCCCACGGGCACGCCGTCCGCCGTCCCGTGCGGAGCGGCGCCCCGCCGCGCGGCGGCTACCGTGGGCGGTCGGCCGTCCGGCCCGCACCCCCGCACCACCGAGGCACCCCATGACGTCGACCGACCCCGCCGCCCCCGCCGCACCGACGGGCGGTGACCCGACGCCGACGGCACCGGACGCCGTCCTGCGGCACGGCCTGCGCACGCGGCACCTGACGATGATGGGCCTCGGCTCCGCGATCGGCGCCGGCCTGTTCCTCGGCAGCGGCGTCGGCATCGCGACCGCCGGGCCGGCGGTCCTCGTCTCGTACGCGCTCGCGGGCGTGCTCGTCGTGCTGGTCATGCGGATGCTGGCCGAGATGGCGTCGGCCGTGCCGTCGAGCGGGTCGTTCTCCGTCTACGCGGAGGAGGCGCTCGGGCGCTGGGCCGGGTTCACGCTCGGCTGGGTCTACTGGTTCACGATCGTCATGGTGCTGGGCGTCGAGGTGACGGGCGTCGCGCGGATCGTCACCGGGTGGGCGCCCGGGGTACCGCAGTGGGCCGTCGCGCTCGTCGTCGTCGCGCTGTTCGCCGTGGTGAACCTCGTCGGCGTGCGGCAGTTCGGCGAGATGGAGTTCTGGTTCGCGGCGATCAAGGTCGTCGCGATCGTCGCGTTCCTCGTGGTGGGGGCGGCGCTCGCGCTCGGGCTGCTGCCCGGCACCGACCCCGTCGGGACGTCGGTGCTGCTCGCGGACGGGTTCGCGCCGACGGGCGTCGCGGGCGTCGCGGCCGGGCTGCTCGTGGTCGTCTTCGCGTTCGGCGGGATCGAGATCGTCACGATCGCCGCCGCCGAGGCCGAGGAGCCCCAGCGGGCCGTCGCGCGCGCGACCCGGTCGATCGTGTGGCGGATCCTGCTGTTCTACGTCGGCTCCGTCGCGCTCATGGTGCTCGTGCTCCCGTGGGACGCGCCCGCGCTGCAGGAGGGGCCGTTCGTCGCGGTGCTCGACCTGGCGGGGCTGCCCGGCGCCGCGCGGCTCATGGAGGTCGTCGTCGTCCTGGCGCTGCTGTCGGCCTTCAACGCGAACGTCTACGCGACGTCCCGGATGGCGTTCTCGCTGGCCGGGCGCGGCGACGGGCCGGCGGCGCTGCGTCGCGTCTCGCGCCGCGACGTGCCGTGGGTGGCCGTGCTCGTGTCCGTGGTGCTCGGGCTCGTCGCCGTCGCGCTCAACTGGCTGCTGCCGGACGCGCTGCTCGGCATCCTGCTCAACGCCGTCGGCGCGTCGCTGCTCGTGGTGTGGATCCTCGTCGCCGTCGCGCAGCTGCGCCTGCGTCCGCGGCTGGAGGCGGAGGCGCGCGCCGCCGGACGCCCGCTCGAGCTGCGCATGTGGCTGTACCCGTGGCTGACCTGGGCGACGCTCGTCGCGCTCGCGGGCGTCGTCGTGCTCATGGCGACCGACGCGGCGGCCCGTTCCCAGCTGCTCGCGACGGCGGGCCTGGTGGCGGTGGTGGTGGCGGTCTACGGCGTGACGGCCGTGGTGCGCCGCCGCCGCTGACGCACCGCCCGGCGACGAACCGGCCGCTGTGCAGCGTCCCGGTGCCAGGGTGCTGCACGACGGCCGGTTCGGCGCCCCTGGGGTGGCGGGTGGGGCTCCGGGTCGGGACGATCGGTCGCGGGATCGGGTGATGGGGGTGCCGTGGACGGCGACGCACGCAGACGACGACGGCTGGCGGCCGGTCGGGTGCTCATCGGCGTGCTCGCCGTGCTGACCGTCGCCTACGCCGTGGTCATGGTGGTGTCCGACGGGCCCGACGAGTGGTGGGTGCTCGGCCTCGGCGTCGCGGGGCTGGTCGCGAGCGTCGCCGCGTACGCAGCCGTGCGACGGGGTGGCGGCCCCACCTTCATGCGCTGACGACGGCGGGGATGAAATCGGACGTCCGCCGTGGACGCCACCCCGCGCGCCGCGGTACGCATGGGGCCGCAGCCGCGGGACCGCGGGACCACGACGGCGGGGGCGCCGGATGCACGCACGAGTGAGGGCCGGCTGATGGGGCCGATCCACTGGGCGGGGCTGGTCGTCCTGCTCGTCGGCGGTGCGGTCTTTGCGGCGGCGCCGCACGCGATCACCCGTGCCTTCGCGCGACGCGGCGACGCGCGGTCCGCGCAGCCGTCGGCGCCGGTGGTCGTCCGCGTCGGGGGGATCGTCATGATGCTGCTGGGCGTGGCGGCCCTCTGGCTGATCACGGCGTGAGGCGGATCGCGGCGTGAGAGCCGGCCGTCGGGAGCACCGGGAGCACCGGGAGGACGTGTGGACCTGTTCGTGCGACCCGAGATCGACCCCGACGACGTCGTCCTCTGGGAGGGGCGCGCCAACTGGCGGCGCCGGTTACGCCCGACCGGCGGCTGGCTGACCCTGACGCGACGGCGCCTGGTCTTCACGCCGAACCGTCTCGAGCGTCTGATGCTCGGCGCCGCGCTCGACGTCCCGCTCGGCGACGCGGCCCGCGCCCGCGTGACGACCGGCGCGCTGTCGAACGTCGAGCTCGAGGACGCCGGCGCGACCGTCGGGCGGTTTCTCCTCGAGGAGCCGCACGCGTTCGTCCGCGCGGTGCAGGACCGTGCCGGGTAGCCAGGCGCGTTCGTCCGGCGTGCCCAGCGTGCTCTCTCACGTCGCGTGGCGGTGCAGGGGCCGGTCGCGTCGTCGTCACTCGCGGCGCAGCAGGTCCGCGGTGACGCGCGTGCGCACGGCGGGCAGCGTCGCGAGCGACACGAGCACCGCGCCGGCGAGCGTCGCAGCCGTCACGAGCCCGAGCTGCGTGCCGTCGCGCAGCGCAGGCCATCCGGCCGCCGCCGCGTAGGCCCGCACCATGAGCCCGCCGAGCCCCGCCGCCAGCGCGACCGCCACGAGCAGCGGGACGAGCGTCTGCGCGAGCTGCGCCGCGCGCAGCGCCCGGCCGGGGATCCCCACGGCGACGTACCGCGCCACGGCCCGGCGTCGCTCCACCGCCCGGTCGACGGCGACCATGCCGAGCGCGAGGAGACCGACCGCCACGACCGCCGCCGACAGGGTCGCCACGACCGCGCGCACGCGCAGCGCGGCCTCGTAGTCGTCCATCGGATAGGGGAGCACCGTGGCGTCGGGCGGAGCCGCGTCGGCCACCGCGGCCCGCACGTCGAGGCCGCCGTCGGCCACGACGGTGAGCGACGTGGGCGTGGCACCCGCCGCGTCGGCGACGGACCGTGGCACGAACAGGTCGTACGACGACGGGTACACCCACCGCTCCTGCGTCGCCGCGGAGTCCTGCACGGCGACGTCACCGAGCGGGACCGTCACGAGCGGGCCGTCGTCGCCGAACCGGACGTCGACGGCGTCTGCGGTCGCGAGCGCGGGGACGTCCGCCGGCATGCCGTTCTCGGTGCCCTCGTACCCGGCCACCGTGAGAGCGGCCGCGCGGTCGTCCCGGCACCCCGACACGGCCATCAGCTGCCCGAGGTCGGCGCACGTGCCGACGAACACCTCGACCGGACAGGGCGCACCGGGCGCGCACCACCCGTCGGCGGCGACGTCATACCGAGGCACGACGGCGCGCACGCCCGGCACGGCGCTGAGCGCCGTCACGTCGCGCTGCTGCACCTCGCCGGCCGGGCGGACGAGGACAGGCTGCGGTCCCTGGCGGATCGTCTGGAGCGCGTACCGGTACTGCGGCGTCGACTCGAAGGACGTGAGCACCGCGAGCGCTGCCAGCACGAGGTAGACGGCGACGCCGACCCCGGCGACGAGCCGGCCGCTGCCCGCGGGATCGGCCTGCAGGCCGCGTCCGGCCAGCACTCCCGTCACGGACCTGCTCCGGACCAGGAGCGCCGCGCACCACGTCGACAGCAGGGGCGTCACCGCGGCGATCGCGATCGCGCCGGCCACTGCGCCGACGAGCAGCACCACGGCGCCCGCGTCCGAGCGCACCCACGGCGCCGACCCGGCCCGGTCGGTGACGAGGCCGAGCGCCACCACGGCGACGGCCGCGGGGAGCAGCCGCCACGGGCTGGACCTGCGGGGCGTGGCCTCCGAGCGGTCCGCCACGGGCCGTCGCGTCGTGCGGACGGTGGACGCCGCCGCCACCCCGACGGACGCGAGCGCGGTGGAGGCGACGCCGAGCAGGGCCGTCCCGGGTCCGACGGTGAACGGTGCGGCGAACCAGCCCGGGCCGGCGGCCACGACGGCGTCGACCGCGGGCGCCGCGAGCAGGAAGACGCCGAGCCCGCAGAGCGCGCCGACGAGCCCGAGCAGGCCGTTCTCGACCGCGGCGACGGCGACGGTGCGGGCCCGCGTCAGGCCGAGCAGGCGCAGCGCGGCGGAGCGGCGGTCGCGCGCGGCGCCGGAGGTGCGCGCGGCGGTCATCACGAGGACCACGGCCGGGACGAGGCTGAACGTGAGGACGGCGGTGGTGTTCGCGCGCTGGACGGGGTCGACGGGGGCGCCGGGCGCGTGCAGCGCGCCGGGCACGGCCGCGGTGGCCAGGAGCAGCACGGTGGCCACGGCGGTGCCCACGACCACGACGCCGGCGCGCAGCCGGCCGCCGACGACGACCAGGCGTGCGCCGAGCGCCACGAGCGCGCTCACCACGCCACCGACGGGGTCTCGACGCGGCCGTCCCGCAGCCGGACCTCCCGGCTGCCCCAGGCGGCGACGCGCGCCTCGTGGGTGACGAGCAGCACGGCGGTGCCGCGGGTCTCCGCCGCGCGCACGAGCGCCTCCAGAACCCGCTCACCGGTGACGGTGTCGAGCGCGCCGGTCGGCTCGTCGGCCAGCACGACGGCCGGCTCGTGCACGAGCGCGCGGGCGACGGCCGCCCGCTGGGCCTGCCCGCCGGACACCTCGCTCACCCGGCGGTGGGCGACGTGGGCGACGTCGAGCTCGTCGAGCAGCGCCGCGGCCCGTGCGCGAGCCTCGCGGTGGCGGACCCCGGTGAGCCGCAGGGGGAGCTCCACGTTCTCGACGACCGTGAGCTCCGGCACGAGGTCGCCGAACTGCAGGACGAAGCCGAACCGTCGCAGGCGCAGGTCGGACCGCACGGCGTCGGGCAGGTGGTCGACGCGCTCGCCGGCCAGCGTCACCGTGCCGGCGTCCGGGCGCAGGAGCCCCGACAGCACGTGCAGCAGCGTCGACTTGCCGGAGCCGGAGGGTCCCGTGAGGGCGACGACCTCGCCGGCCCCGAGGAACATTTCGACGCCGCGCAGCACCTCGGCACCGCCGAGGCCGAGCGTGAGGCCGGTCCCGGCCAGGACCGCGGTCACCGTGCCGCCTCCGGCCGGCCGGCGCCGGCGAGGCGTGCGCCGGCCGTCTCGATCCAGCGCAGGTCCGCCTCGAGGTGCGCGATCTCGTAGTCGCCCGCCAGGCGGTCGACGAGGTCGCCGTCGTGCCGCGCGGCGGTGAGCTCGCGCATGCGGCGCAGGTGGGCCGTCCGCTGGTCGGCCAGGATCGCGTCGGCGGCACGACCACAGGCGAACGCGAGGACGACCCTGGTGAAGAGCTCACCGGGCCGGGCGGGCACCGTGTGCGGCGCGCGCAGCCAGTGGTCGAGCTCCGCGACGCCCTGCTCGGTGATGGCGTACACGCGCCGGTCCGGCCCCTCGCCCTTCGCGATCTCGACACCACGGGCGAGGCCGTCACGCTCGAGGCGGGCGAGGGTGGAGTACACCTGCCCGGTCCGGAGCTCGCGCTCGTGGCCGAGCAGCGCGTCGTAGCGCTGCTTGAGCGCGAACCCGTGCGCGGGGTGGTCGTCGAGGAACGCCAGCATCGCCATCGGCACCGTCATGGGTTGTAGTACACCGGGTGTATGCACTCGGTGTCTACCGACCGCACCGGTCAGCCCGTCACCGCACCGGCCGCACCCGCCCCGCCCGTGCCCGTGCCGCCTCCAGCACCAGGTGCTCCCGCTCGGCCGCGTTCGTGGCCCGCTGCGCCGCCTCCGCGTACGCCTCGGCGGCGGCGGCGAGGTCGCCCGCGAGCTCGTGCAGGTACCCGCGCACGGCGTGCCACCGGTGGCGGTCGTCCAGGACGCCGCGCAGCCGGTCGGTCTCGCGCAGGCCGGCGGCGGCCCCCAGCACGTGCCCGACCGCCACCGCCCGCCCCAGCACGGCCGCCGGGTCCTGGCGCACCGGGTCACCCGACAGCGCGACCAGGTCGTCGTACCACGCGAGCACCTGCGGCCAGTCGGTCTCGGCGGCGCTCGCGGCGTCGTCGTGCAGCGCCGCGATCGCGGCCTGGACCTGGTAGCGGCCGGGCGGACGGTCGTCGGTCCGCGCGGCGAGCGCCGACTGCAGCACGCGCACGCCCTCGGCGACCTGCCGCGTGTCCCACCGGGTCCGGTCCTGCCGGTCGAGCGGCACCAGCCGGCCGGCGTCGTCGGACCGTGCCGGCAGCCGCGCGTGGTGCAGCAGCATCAGCGCGAGCAGGCCGCGCGCCTCCGGCTCGTCCGTCGCGAGCGTGAGCTGACGCGCGAGCCGGATCGCCTCGGCCGCCAGGTCGACGCGTCCCGCGTGCCCGGCGTCGTAGACGAGGTACAGCACGTGCAGGACGACGGCGAGGTCGCCCGGCCGGTCCAGCCGCCGCCCGCGCAGGGTCCGCTTGGCCCGGCTGATCCGTTGCGCCATCGTCGCCTCCGGCACCCAGAACGCGTCGGCGATCTCCCGGGTGGTCAGCCCGCCGACGGCGCGCAGCGTGAGCGCGACCTGCGACGCCGGCGCGAGGTCGGGGTGGCAGCAGCAGAACAGCAGGAGCAGCGTGTCGTCGCCCTCCTCGACGGCGCCCGGCCGCGGCTCGGCCCACGTGGCGTCCTCGCGCCGGACGCGGGCGGCGGCGCTGCGCCGGGCGTCGACGAGCCGCCGCACGGCGACCGTCGTCAGCCACGCGCGCGGGTCGCGCGGCGGGTGCTCCGGCCACACGCGCAGCGCCTCGAGCAGGGCCTCCTGGAGGGCGTCCTCGGCGGCGTCGAAGTCCTCGCCGCGGCGCACGAGCCCCGCGAGCACGCGCGGGACGAGGGCGCGCAGGGCGCCCTCGTCCGGCGGTGCCGGCGCGGCCGGCGCGTCGTCCACGGTCGTCAGTCGTCCGCCGGGGTGCCGGACATGACCTCGCGCACGTCGATCCACTCGTAGAGCGGCGTGCCGCCGGGCCCGGGCTCGGACGACACGTACGCCGCGAGCTCGACGGCCCGCTCGTACGACGCGACGTCGACCATGTACCACCCGGCGACCAGGTCGCTCGTCTCCGGGTGCGGGCCGTCGGTGACGACGGGCGCCGCGTCGGGGCCGCCGTAGCGCACCCACGTCTGCACCGGCGTGAGCGCCTGCGCGTCGACGTACTCGCCGCTCTCCTCGAGCATCTCGCCGACGTGCCGCAGGAACGCCATGTGCGCCTCGACGTCCTCGGGCGCCCACCGGTCCATCGGCGGCACGGGCCGGTGGGGATCGGGCCCACCGCGGTAGTGCTTGAGGAGCAGGTACTTCGGCATGACGCCTCCCGGTGTCGTGGGCCGCGCGTGCCGCGGCCCGTCACTGGGGGAGCGGAGCCGGTGCGCGGTTCTCGACATCGTGCCGTGCACGGGTCGCCGGGTCGACGCTCCCGGCCCACCGAGGGTGAGCCCGTGACCGCGGCCGGGCGCCGCCCATGACGCCCGGGGCCGCTCCTGCGCCGGTCGTGTGAGCGCCGCAGACGGGACATAGCACCCAGGTCTAGGCTCGTCGCGGCGGTGCGCCCCGGCGCCCGCCGCCCTGCCCAGCCGACCGACGAGGACCCATGGCCTTCTTCACCAAGCCCACCGACATCCCCGACGCGCCGACGCCGCTGGCCCCGCTGACGCAGGAGCGCATCACGGAGACGCTCGAGCGGCGCGAGATGCGGTACGGCGTCGACGACGACGGCGACATCGGCGGGTACTGGGACGGGCACCTGTTCTACTTCTTCCGCCTCGGCGAGAACCGTGAGTACCTGCAGGTGCGCGGCCGCTGGAACCGGCCGGTGCCGGTGTCGGAGCTCGACGCCGTGACGCGGCTGGTCAACGAGTGGAACGCCGAGCGGCTGTGGCCCAAGGGCTACGTGCGGGCCGAGGACGCCCACGTCGGCGTGTACGCCGAGCACACGGTCGACTACCAGCACGGCCTGACGGACGACCAGCTGGACACGCACCTGGCTTGCTCCATCAGCACGGGGCTGGCCCTCTTCGAGCACCTCGACGAGGCGTACCCGGAGATCGCGGCCGCGGCGCGCGCGGAGCTCGAGAAGAAGGACTGATGACGGCCGCCGCCCCCGCGACGGGCGGCGACACCGCGCAGGCGTTCCAGGTCGATCTGCGCGGCGTCGTCGACCTGCTCGCCCGCCACCTGTACTCCGGCCCGCGCGTGTACGTGCGCGAGCTGCTGCAGAACGCCGTCGACGCGGTCACGGCCCGGCGTGCCCACGAGCCCGGCGCAGCCGGGAGCGTGCGGTTCCGGGCCCTGGACGGGGGCGGCCTGGAGGTCGTCGACACGGGCGTCGGGCTGACGCCGGACGAGGCGCGCGAGCTGCTCGCGACGGTGGGGCGCAGCTCGAAGCGGGACCTCGAGCTGGGCGTGGGGCGCGCCGAGTTCCTCGGGCAGTTCGGCATCGGGCTGCTCTCGGCGTTCATGGTGGCCGACCGCATCGAGCTGGAGTCGCGCTCGGCGGTGCACCGGGACGCGCCGGGCGTGCGCTGGGTCGGGCACGCCGACGGCACGTACGACCTGACGGTGCTGCCGCGCGCGGCGGACGACCCGGTGGGATCCACGGTGCGCCTCGCGCCCCGGCAGGACATGGACCACTGGCTCGAGCCGGCGACGGTGGCGACGCTCGCGCAGGAGTTCGGCGCGCTGCTGCCGCTGGACGTGGCCGTCGAGGTGCCGGTCGGTGCCGAGGGGCGCGCGTGGCGCCGCGTGACCGAGCCGGCGCCGCCGTGGCGGGCGTCGTACCCCGACGACGCGGCCCGCGCGCAGGCGCTCGCGCGGTACTGCGAGCGGACGCTCGGGTTCACGCCGCTCACGCACCTCGACCTGGAGGTCCCGCTCGTGGGCCTCACCGGGGTCGCGTTCGTGCTGCCGGCGGCCGTGCCGCCCGGCGGGGGCGGCACCCACCGCGTCCACCTCAAGCGCATGCTGCTCGGCGACCGCGTCACGGGGCTGCTGCCCGACTGGGCGTTCTGGGTGCGGTGCGTCGTCGACGCCGACGGGCTGCGGCCCACCGCGTCGCGCGAGCAGCTCTACGACGACGAGGCGCTGCTCGTGGCGCGCGACTCCCTCGCGGCGCAGGTCCGCGACTGGACGCTGGCCACGCTGCGGTCCGGGTCGGCGCTCGCCCGCGGGCTCGTCGCGACGCACCACCTCGCGATCCGGTCGCTCGCGCTGGTCGACGACGAGATGCTCGACCTGGCGACGCAGGTGCTGCCGTTCGAGACGACCGACGGCCCGCTCACGCTGACGGAGGTCGCCGCGCAGGCGGGGACGGTCGTGCACACGACGAGCGTCGAGGAGTACCGCCGCGTCGCGCCCGTCGCCCGCGCGCAGGGGCTCCTGGTCGTCAACGCGGGCTACGTGTACGACGCCGACCTGCTCGGCCGGCTCGCGGGACGCCGCGGCTGGGACGTCCGCCCGCTGCGCGCCGCCGACGTGGCGCAGGTCCTGGACCAGGTCGAGCCGGAGCGCGAGCTCGCGCTGCTCGACGCCCTGGCCGCCGCGTCCGCCGCCCTGCGCGACCTCGACTGCGAGGTCGTCGTCCGCCGCTTCGCGCCCGCCGACCTGCCGGCCGTGCTGCTGCAGGACCGCGACGACGAGCACCGGCGCGACGTCGCCCGCACCGTCGGTGCCGCCGACGACCTGTGGGGCGGCGTGCTCGCCGGGCTCACGGGCGACGCGGCGCCGGCCGCGCGGCGGCTCGTCCTCAACGACACGAACCCGACCGTGCGGCGCCTGCTCGCGGGCACCGGCCGGCCGGACGTCGTCGCGGCGGGCCTGCGCTCGATGTACGTGACGGCCGTGCTGCTGGCGGGCGAGCCGCTGCGCGCGCACGACGCGGCGACGATGACCGCGGCGATGACGGTCCTCCTCGACGCGGGGCTGGGCACGCCCGACGACAGCACGGCGACCACCGGCCCGACCGACGACGAGGAGGAGCGGTGACCCGCAGCCTGGACGAGGCGAACCGCGAGCTGTCCCGCATCCGCGACATGCCGTACGGGCTCGCGCGCACGCAGGCCGCCGAGCGGCAGGTCCGCCTCGTCGAGGCCGAGGGACCGGACGCGGCGCGCGCGTACGCGTTGTGCGTGCTCGTGGAGTCGATGGTGTGGGGCGGCGAGGTCGAGCGGTCCTACCTGCCGTTCACGCAGCTCGTCCGCTGGTACGACGAGCGCCCGGAGCTCGTCGACGAGGCGGACCGGTACGCGATGTTCTGGTCGTTCAAGTGGATGGTCGGGCACCTCGGCGACTTCCCGACCGTGCCGGCGGCCCAGATCGACGCGACGCTCGACGACATGGAGCGCCGGTACGCGCTCGCGGGGCTCGGTCGGGACGCCGTCGCGTACGCGCGGTTCGCGTGGGCGTCGCGGCGCGGGTCCGCCGACGTCGAGGAGGCGTACCGCGCGTGGGTGGCCACGCCGCGCGACGACTACTCGCAGTGCGAGGTGTGCGACCCGGGCGACCGCGCGTCCCACCTGTTCCGCACCGGACGCCTCGCGGAGGGCGTCAGGCTCGTCGAGGAGACGCTGGCCACCGGCGCCACGTGCGCGACGGAGCCCGCCGACATGCTGTCGCACCTGGCGCTCGCGCAGCTCGACCTCGGGCAGCGGGACGCCGCCGTGCGGACGCACCGCCGGGCCGTCGCGGCGCTCGCCGACGCCACCGGCGCGATGGCGGGTGCGCGGGCGCGGCGGCTCGTGCTGCTCGGGCGGGCCGGTGCGGTGACGCGCACGGTCCGCGCGATCGAGCAGGACGAGCGCCTGCTCGTCGAGGGCGAGACGCCCCGCGAGCGGCTGGACGCGCTGCTGGGCGTCGTCGCGGCGACCGCCGCGCTGCTCCCGGAGCACGCCGGGCAGGCCGTCCGGCTGACGCGGGCGCCGGCGACGACGCTCGCGGAGCTGCACGCGTGGGCGGTCGGCGAGGCGGAGCCGCTGGCCGCCGCCTTCGACCTGCGCAACGGCACGACGGCGATGACGACGGAGCTCGCGGAGGCGCGCGCGACGCGGCCGCTGGACGAGCCGCTCGACCTGGACGTCGTCGCGGTGCCCGGTGCGGGGCCGACGACGACGGCCGGCGCCGGCGCGTCCGCCCGCGCCGTGCCCGACGCCGTGCCCACCGACGCCGCACCCGGCGACGCCACCTCCGGAGAGTCGCTGCTCGACCGCGCCGAGCGGCTGGTCGGCGAGGGCCGCACGGAGGAGGCCGCGCAGGCGTACGTCGCGGCGTCGGCCGAGGCGGAGGCCGCGGGCCTGCTCGTCGACGCCGGCTACGCCGCCGCGGAGGCGGCCCGCTGCGCACAGCTGCTCGGCGACGACGACACCGCCACCGGCCTGTACGCGCACGCCGTCGCGCGCCTGCGCGCCGGCGCGGCCGATCCGGTCGAGGTCGTCCCGGTGCTCGTCGCGTGGGCGCCGGCGGCCGCCGCGACGGGGCAGCTCCCGGCGTACCTGGAGGCCGCGGACGCCGTCCGGCCGGTGCTCGAGACGGACGGCGACGACCCGCCGTCGGGCCCCGAGGGGGCGGCGCTCGCGCAGCGGCGCGCGGACGAGCGGCAGCACGCCCTCGCGGACCTCGACGACGCGGCGGCCCGGGCGCTCGCGACGCTCGGCGGCGACGACCGGACCGACGAGGCAGCCGAACGGGCGGTGCGCGCCGCGCAGGCGTACGCCGCGGTCGGCGCAGCGGGCGACGCCGCGCACGCGTCCTGGCTGGCGGGGCGCCTGCACGACGCCCGCGGGCGCGCCGAGGACGCCGTCACCCACCTCACGGCGGCCGTCGAGGGCTTCGGCCACGCACGCGACCGCCGCACGCGCGCCCAGGCGGCCGACGACCTCGTCGCCCTCCTCCGCCGCACGGGTCAGGACGCGCGCGCCGAGGACGTGCTGTCGGCGCTGACGCGCTGACCGTGCGGCGCGGTCCCGGCCCCGGCCGCGGCGGCGGCGCGTCGACCCGCGTGTCGCCGGGGAACCGGACGTCTTCTCGCGGGCGTACGCACGCTGTGCGAACGGCGTGCGTACGCCCGCAGGGAC
The DNA here is from genome assembly GCF_047229365.1 of Cellulomonas pasadenensis. NCBI lineage: Bacteria > Bacillati > Actinomycetota > Actinomycetes > Micrococcales > Cellulomonadaceae > Cellulomonas > Cellulomonas pasadenensis. The sequence continues at coordinate 20,156 of NZ_JBFTEP010000024.1, forward strand.
GACGGTTCCCGCCGCCTCCGGGCCGGCCCTCGTGGCGGTGCGCCCGTCACAGCATCCTGGACCTCGAGAGATGCCGTCCCGGGAGGAGGAGCGCTCCATGGCGACGAGCGGTGACGGCCGGTGGGGCAGCATCGTCTTCCGGCGAGCGCCCGGCGGCTGGGCCGACCGGCTCCGCTCCTACGGCGTGTCCGTGAACGGCTATCGGGTGGGTCGGCTGCGTCCCGGCGGCGAGGTCGTCCTGCCGACGCCGCCGGGGGTGCACGTCGTGCGCGCGCACATCGACTGGACGCGCAGCCCCGAGTACGGGGTCGACGTCCACGAGGGGGAGACCGTCGTCCTCCGGGTGCGGGGGAGCGGTGCAATCCTGCGCCCCGACCGGTACCTCGGCACGCGTGGGTACCTCACGATGGAGCGGCTGCTCGAGCCGACCCGGTCGTCACCGTCCCGCGACCGGTAGGACCGGCACGGCGACGGTCCGCGGTCGTCCATCACCGCGAGCGCCCACGACGTCGCGGTGATGCGGCGAGGTCGCGGGCTGGAACCCGCCACCTCGGCGACGACCCGCGACCTCGCGGCCGGGCTCGTCGCGCGACGCCGTGGATCGCGACGGCCTCCTCGACGTGTCTCATGCTGATCGCTGCGGCGGCGACGCCCGGCACGGGCACCAGCCGCGTCACCGCGCCGGCCGTGAGCGCGAGCTGGTCGTGGCGCAGCACGACGTCCGGGACGTCGGAGGTGGCCCGTCAGCGGGTCTGCAGCGCCAGCCGTCCGGCGAGCACGACGTACGCACCCGCGAAGCCCCGGCGCAGCGCCGTGACGACGCGCGGCCGCTGCACGACGTACGTGCGCACCGCCGACGCCCCGAGCCCGTACAGCGCGAAGACCACGAACGTCACCGCCATGAACGCGAGGCTCAGCACCGCCATGCGTCCCGCCGCACCGGGCGTGCCGGCCGGCACGAACTGCGGCAGGAACGCGAAGAAGAAGATCGTCAGCTTGGGGTTGAGCACGTTGAGCAGCACGGCGTCGCGGACCACCTGCCGGGCGGCCCGCGGCGCGGCGTCCTGCTCGACGTGCAGCGGAGTGCGGTCGCGCCACGTCTGCCACGCCACGTACAGCAGGTACGCGACACCGAGGTACTTGAGGGTCTGGAACGCCACCGCCGACGCGTGCAGCAGGGCCGCCAGCCCGGTGATGGCGGCGGCCATGTGCGGCACGACGCCGAGCGTGCAGCCGAGCGCGGCGACCAGGCTGCCGCGGGCGCCGCGCGCGAGGCCGGCGGCGATGGTGAACAGCGCACCGGTGCCGGGCGTCGCGACGACGACGAGGGTGGTGACGAGGAACGCGACGCTCACGGGTGCTCCCGGCGGTGAGGGGGTCGACCGTCCGGACGCTACCGGCCGGGCACGGGCCGGCGACAGGCCCGGCGGCCGGCCGCCGGTCCGTGACACGCACCCGCCCGACGCCACGCCGACCTCGTCACCCCTGCCCCGACCTCGTCACGGAGGGGTGACGAGGTGGGTGCCGGGGTGACGAGGTCGGCGGCGGCCGGCCGACCTCAGGAGCTGGTGCAGGTGAGGGTCGGGGTCGGCGGCGTGCCGCTGCCCAGGAGCCCGAACGTCGCGGTGCCGCCGGCGGCGAGCCGGCCGTTCCAGGCGGTGCTGCGGACGACGACCGACCCGCCCTGGGTCGTCAGCGTGCCGTTCCACACCTGGTCGACGCGCTCACCCGCCGGGGTCCACGCCACGCTCCACGACGTCGCGGGGGAGCCGGCGCGGACGGTGACCTCGCCCTGGAACCCGCCCGGCCAGGAGTTGACCGTGCGGTAGGTGGCCGTGCACGCGCCGGCGGGCGGCGGCGTGGTGGGGCCGGGCGCCGGCGTGACCGTGGGCGTGGCGGTGGGGGTCGGGGTCGGCGTCGACGTGGCGGTGGGTGTCGGCGTCGGGCTCGTCGTGGTCGACGGCAGGGACGTGAAGAACCGCCACACCTCGCCGGGCACCCACGACTGCTGCTGGCCGCGGTCGCGGGCGTCCCACTGGTGGCCGCTGTCGGAGGCGATCCAGACGACGGGGTAGCCGTCGCGGCACGTGTACGCGGTGCGCACGTGGGTGCCGCTGCCGGCGGCGGGCTCGGGCGCGTTCTGCGCCTGGCAGCCGTTGGTGCGCAGCGCGCGGTCGCGCAGCGCCCGGCCCTGGGAGATGTTCAGGACGTCGTCGACGACGCCGTGCGAGCCGAGGTACGCGATGGGCTGCGTGCCGCCCGCGCACCCGGAGAGCTGGGCGCCGTTCAGCACGGCCACGGCGCGGAAGACGTCGGCGCGCGCGCAGGCGAGCGCGTTGCTCAGGCCGCCGCCGTAGCTGAACCCGGTCGCGAACCGCTGCGTCGTGTCGATGCACAGCGCGGACTCGACGGCGCGCAGCACGTCGTCGACGAACGCGACGTCCTGGCCGTTCGTGTTGGGCCACGCGTTGTCGACGCCCTGCGGCGCGACGAACACGGTGCTGGTGCCGGCGAGCGGCTTCAGCCCGTAGAAGCCCTGGTTGACGACGTCGGACGACGTGCCGTGCCACCAGTGCGACGCCACGACGAGGCGGTACGGCCGGCTCGGGTCGTAGCCCGCGGGGACGTCGAGGCGGAACGTGCGGGCGCGGCCGCCGCTCGTGATGGTGTGCTCGCCGGTCGCGAGACCGGCGGGGCGGTGGCAGCCCGCGGTGGCGGCCGCGGTCACGGGGCCGCCGGACAGCGCGGACGCGGGTGCCGCCACGCCCGCGAGGGCCAGCGCGGCGGCTGCGGCGGCCAGCAGGATCCGTCGGCCTCGGGTCGGGGTGGGGTGTCGCACGGTCGCTCCCTCCAGCACGGGCCCGACGGCGCTGCCGGGCCGGCGTACGGGCGTCGGCGCGCCCGCGGGTCGCGACGGAATCTATCGATAAACCCCGTGCGTTTCGACGGCACGAATGGTTTCGCGACGGCGTCCCGCGTCGGCCGCCGCGGGACCTCAGCGGTCGAGCCGGCCGGCGTCCTCGAGCACCGCCCGGATCGTCTGCCGCGCGTGGTCGGCGAGCGGCACGTACCGCGTCCGGTAGTAGGGCAGCTGCAGCAGCGCCTGGCGCAGCGCCCAGCCGCGGGCGCGCAGCCACGTGGCGTCGTCGTCGCCGAGCGCCGCCCGGAAGGCCGCGCGCGACGGGGCGTCGAGGAAGTTCCACGCGAGGCCGACGTCGCCGGCGGGGTCGCCGAGGCTCGCGCCGCCCCAGTCCAGGACGCCGACGAGCCGCCCGCCGCGGACGACGAGGTTGCCCGGCGCGACGTCGCCGTGCAGCCACACGCCCACGCCGTCCCACGGGTCCGCGGCCACCGACGCGTCCCACGCGCGCAGCACGCGGCCCACGTCGACCTCGTCGGCCACGGCGCGGGCGTCGGCCGTCACGCCCGCGGTGAGGTCGGCCAGCGGCTGCGCGCGGCGGGTGCTGCGCGGCCCCGGCAGGTCGAGGGTGCGCAGCCGCAGGACCACGGCGGCGACGTCGCGCGCGAGGTCGGCGTCCGGCACGGTCGGCGTCGACCCGTGCACCCATCGCACCACCGACCACCGCCACGGGAAACCGTGCCCGGGCTCGCCCTGCGCCACCGGCACGGGCGCCTCCACGCCCACCACCCCCGCGAGGCGGGCGGTCCATGCGCGCTCGCGGTCGGGCGCCGCACGCGCCCCGGGGACGCGCGGCAGCCGCACCGCGAGGTCGTCGCCGAGGCGGAACATCGCGTGGTCGGTGCCGCGGTGCGGCAGCGCGCACGGGCAGGTCCTGCCAGCGGGGGTGCTGGTCGGCGACGAGCGCGCGCACCAGCGCCTCGGTGAGGGGCAGCTCGTCGTCGTGCACCGCGCCGACGCTAACCGCGCCGCGGGGGCCCAGCACGGTGTTTCCCGCCGTCGGTGGGCGGTGCCATGCTCGCCGGGTGGAGCTGCGGTTCGGCGGTGAGGTCATCTGGTGGCGCGGGCCGGCGCCCTTCCACTTCGTCGCGCTCCCCGAGCCCGAGGCGGAGCGGCTGCGCGCGGTGGCGTCGCGCGTGACGTACGGCTGGGGCTGCATCCCCGCGACCGTGACGCTGGGCGCCACGACGTTCACCACGTCGATCTTCCCGAAGGACGGCGGCTTCCGGGTCCCGCTCAAGGCCGCGCCGCGCCGGGCGGAGGGCGTCGAGCTCGGGGACGACGTCACGCTCGTCGTCGTGGTCGAGGACCCGGACGCCGCCGACGACGCCCCCCAGGACGTCGACGACGTGCCGGCCGCCGCACGCCCGGCCGTGCCGCACCACGACCCGGCGGACGACGACGACTACTGGGACCCCGCGGTCGACCGGGCGGCGGGCGCGCCGACCACCGCCGGCTGACCGCGGCCACGGCCGCCCGCGAGCCTCAGCGCAGCGCCGCGCGCGCCGCGCGCCGCACGTGCTCCGCCACCTCGTCGAGCGCCCGCGTCCGCAGCGACCACTGCTGCCAGAACAGCGGCACGTCCACGTGCGCGCGTGCGTCGAGCGGCACCAGCCGCCCCGCCGCGACGTCGTCGGCGCTCTGCTGGTCGGGCAGCATGCCCCACCCGAACCCCAGCCGGACCGCGGTCGCGAAGTCCGCCGACGCGGGCACGAGGTGCCGGGGCGGCGCGAGGGGGTCGGCGCCACGGCGCTCGAGCCAGCGGTCCTGGAGCCGGTCGGCGGCGTCGAAGACGACGACGGGGGCGACGGTCAGCGCGGCGGCCGTCGCGCCGCCGGCGAACCACCGGTCGCGGAACGCCGGCGTCGCGTACGGGCGGTAGCGCATCACCCCGAGCGCCTCGACGCCGCACCCCTGCACGGCGACCGCCTCGGCCGTGACGGCCGCCATGACCGACCCGTCGCGCAGCAGCGCCGCCGACCGGTCCTGGTCCTCGCGGACGAGCTGCACGGCCACCCGGTCGGCCAGCGGCGCGAGCGCCGGCAGCAGCCACGTGGTGAGCGAGTCGCCGTTGACCGCGAGGGCGACGTGCGGCACGGGCCGGTCGGCGAGGTGGCGGGTCGCGTCGGCGGTGAGCGCGTCGAGCTGGCGCGCGAGCCGGACGAGCGGCTCGCCGGCGACGGTCGGCCGCACGGGCCGCTCGCGGCGCAGCAGCACGGCGCCGGTCTGCTGCTCGAGCGCCTTGATGCGCTGGCTGACCGCGGACGGTGTGACGTGCAGCGCGCGTGCCGCGGCGTCGAGCGTGCCGAGGTCCGCCGCGGCGGCGAGGGCGCGGAGCTGGCCGAGGTCCCAGTCGGGCATGAAGCCACGCTAACGGTGCGTGAGGAACTGTCGCTGGAGCGCATGTCGATCGGTGCGTACGGTCGCGGCATGGGATGGACGGCGGCGCTCGCGGGCGGTGGGTTCGGGCTGGCGCTGATCGTGGCGATCGGGGCGCAGAACGCGCACGTGCTGCGGCAGGGGCTGCGGCGGGAGCACGTCGGCCTGGTCGTGGCGATCTGCGCGCTGTCGGACGTCGTCCTCATCGCCGTCGGCACCGCGGGGGTCGGCGCGGTCATCGCCGCGAGCCGGACCGTGACGGTCGTCGTCACCGTGCTCGGCGCGCTCGTGCTGCTCGGCTACGGGGCGGTCGCGGCGCGGCGGGCGCTGCGCCCGGGCGACGCGCTCGTCGCGGACGCCGGCGGGTCCGGCCTGAGCACGGGCGCGGCCGTCGCGACGACGCTCGCCCTCACCTGGCTCAACCCGCACGTCTACCTCGACACGGTCGTGCTGCTCGGGTCGGTCGCCGCCGGCCACGGCGACGGCCGGTGGTGGTTCGCCCTCGGCGCGGCGACGGCGAGCATCCTCTGGTTCACGGGCCTCGGGTTCGGCGCCGCCGCGCTCCGCCCGTTGTTCGCGCGGCCGGGCGCGTGGCGCGTCCTGGACGGCGTCATCGCGCTCGTGATGGTGGCGATCGCGGTGAAGCTGGTCGTCGCGCTGGTCTGACGGTCGGTCGGACGGCCCGCGTCAGAGCCGGTCACGCCGCCGCCAGTGCCGCACGTGGTGCACCTCGGCGACGTGCGGGAGGGCGGCGGTGTCGCGCGGGACGCCCGGCACCGGCAGCTCGTAGACGTCGAGCATGAGCTGCACCGGGTAGTCGAGGCGCTGCCGGACCGTGTGCACGAGCCGCCCGTCGACGTGGAAGCGCAGCGCGTCGTCCTCCCACTGCACCGCGTAGTCGTGCGGCGCCATGAGGTCGCCCTCGACGCGCACCTTGACGAAGTCCTCCGTGAGGCGGGGGTCGCGCTGCGGCTTCACGCCCACGCCGACGAGCCCGCCGGTCGCGTCCATCTCGCTGCCGAACACCTCGGCGACGCAGATCTCGCCGCAGTCGTCCGGACGGTCCTCGACCCCGACCGGCCAGAACGCGACCATCGCCGCCGGGTGCCGGACAGCGGTCATGCGCACCTCGAGCACGCCGTCGCGCACGAGCCACCCGCGGTGCTCCGGCTGCTCCTCCCGCACGACGAGCCCGTCGCGGAACCGGTGCTGCCCGCGCGCCGACCCCACGGGCCCCGACACCTGCCCGGTCTGCAGGTGCGACACGCGCACGTCGCCGTCCCACTCGGGTGCCCACGGCGCGGTGCCCGCGTCGACGCGCAGCCGCAGCCGCCCGCCGCCGACGTCGTACCGGGCCGCCGTCGCGGCGCGCGACGACCAGTGCGGCGTGTAGTACGGCCACCACCGGTCGCGGTCGAGGCGGTCGGCGTCGAACTCCTCGGCCGCGACGAGCGCGTACCCGCTCAGGTCCAGGTCCGGCACCGCCTCACCGCCCCGGCCAGTGCCACGCCGGCACGTCGAGCGGTCCCTCGCGCCCGGCGACCACGGTCTCGCCGAGCTGCTTCTCGAGCGCGACCCGCCGCGTGTCGGCGGGGACGTCCGGGTCGGCGACGAGCGCGTCGACCAGCGCCGGGGCGTGGCTGACCACGACCACCTGCGTGCGCCGCGCCGCCGCGGCGAGCAGGTGCGCGAGGGCGGGCAGCAGGTCCGGGTGCAGGCTCGTCTCCGGCTCGTTGACGACCATGAGCGCGGGCGGCCGCGGCGTCAGCAGGGCCGCCGCCCACAGCAGGAAGCGCAGGGTCCCGTCGGACAGCTCGGCGGCCGACAGCGGTCGCAGCAGCCCGTCCTGCGTCATCGTCACCGTCGCGTGCTCGTCCGTGCCGCCCACGCCCAGCACGGAGCCCGGGAACGCGCGGTCGACCACCTCGGCGAGCTCGTCGCCGCCGCCGAGGTGCCGGATGGTGGCGACGGCGGCCGCCAGGTCGCGCCCGTCCGCCGCGAGCACCGGCGTCCGCGTGAGCACCGACCCACGGCGAGCCGGTGCGTCCGCGTCCGTGCGGACGTGGTCGTAGAACCGCCACGCGCGCAGCCGCTCGCGCACGAGCAGCACCTGCGGCGCCAGCAGCGGGTCGACCAGCTCGGTGAGCAGGCTCTCGGTCGGGTCCGGGTCGCGCGGCACCTGCACCCAGGCGTCGTCGGCGTCGCGCGCCCGCACGGACGGCCCGCGGCGCTCCGCGACGACGTCCCGCGGCCGCGGCGCGTCGCCGACCCACACCGTCTCCGCCTTCACCTCGGGGTCCCGCACGAACGGCGACCCCGTGCCGAGCTGCGGCAGCCCGACCTCGAGGGCGTACCCGAACGCCACGTCGTCGTCCGCGAGGCGCCCGCGCACGTGGCCGGGCCCGTGCTGGACGCCGAGCCGCAGCCGCACGGGCCCGCGCCGCCGCTGCCCCGCCCACAGGGCGGAGGCCAGCCCGCCCTCCTGCGCGAGCGTCCCCGCCAGCGCGCCCGTGCTGCACGCGTGCAGCAGCCGCAGCGACCGGTACAGCGACGACTTGCCCGAGCCGTTCCCGCCGGTCACCACGGTGAGCGCGCCGAGCTCGAGCACGAGGTCGTGCAGGGAGCGGTACCCCTCGACGGCGACGGTCCTGATCACGGGGCCACGGTAGGGGCGACCACCGACGCCCGGCCGACGCCGATGAGTCCGGGCGCCGTCCGGGGTCTGCACGGACGACCACGGAACCGGGCAGGGAGCCACCATGACCGCCACCTACACGTTCGACGTCTTCGCCAGCCTCGACGGCTACGGGTCCTACGACGCGCCCGGCGACTGGGGCGGGTAATGGGGCAAGCAGGGGCCGGAGCTGCTCGAGCACCGCCTCGCCCTGTACGGCGGGCAGCAGCGGATGGTCCTCGGCGCCACCACGTTCCGGGAGTTCGTGACGATGCTCGCGGGCAGCACGGAGGACTCCGAGGTGCGCGACCCGTGGGTCACGGCGATGCGCGCGCACCCGACGACGGTCGTCTCCGCCACCCTCGAGGACCCCCTCGACTGGCCGGACGCGACCGTCGCGCGGGGCGACGGGGTCGACGTCGTCCGGCGCCTGAAGGAGGAGTCCGACGTGCCGCTGCGCTCGCACGGCAGCCTGTCGCTGAACGGGGTGCTGCTGGCCGCCGGGCTGGTCGACCGGCTGCAGGTGACGATCTTCCCGGTCGTCACCGGCCGCAGCGGGACGGCCCCGGTCCTCGCCGGTGCGGGCGACCTCGACCTCGAGCTGCTGGAGAGCCGCCTGCTCGACGGCCGCACGCAGGAGCTGGTCTACCGGCCGACGCCGCGTCGCCACGCCGGCGGAGGCGCGTCATGACGCACGTCGACGAGGAGCGCGTCGTCGCGGAGTTCCGCGCGCACGCCGGCCGCGTCGGCGGGTACGAGCGCCGCCGGCTCCTGCTGCTGACGACGCGCGGCCCCGAGGGCGCACGCACCACCCCGCTCACGTACCTGCCCGACGGCGACCGGGTGCTCGTCGTCGCCCCGGCGCCCACGTCGTCGGACGCGAGTGCGACGCGCCCGGCGTGGTTCCGCGACGTCGTCGCCGACCCGGTCGTGACCGTCGAGGACGGGCCGTTCGCGTTCGAGACCCGCGCGGAGGTGCTCGGGGACGACGCGCGCGACGGGCTGCTCGGGCGTCTCGTGGAGGCCGGTGCGGCGGCGGACGAGGACGAGGCGCGCACCGTCGTCGTCGTCGCCCTGCCCCGCGCCCGCGGCGGCCCGCCGCCGGGTGTGCCGTGGGGGCAGGCGCTCGTGCTCCTGCACGACACGTTCCGGCGCGAGCTCGCGCTGATCCGGGACGAGGTGGCGCGGGGCGGCCCGGCACCCGGCGCGCAGCTGCGCGTCGCGTGCCTGACGGTGTGCGCGGGGCTGCACCAGCACCACCACGGCGAGGACGCGGGGATGTTCCCGATGCTGGCGCGGGACGCCGCGCACGGCCCGGCGCTCGCCCCGGTGCTCGACCGCCTCCGCGCCGAGCACGCGGTGATCGCGGCCCTGCTCGACGAGCTGCGGGCGGCCGTCCGCGCCGACGGGTCCGACGGTGACGCCGTGCTGCGGGAGGTCGACCGGCTCGTCGAGGAGCTCGGGCGCCACCTGGCGTACGAGGAGGAGCAGCTGGTCCCGGTGCTGGACGCGGCCGGCGGCTGAACGACGCCGCGACCGGCGCGAGCACGCGGCGCCCGCGGAGTGGACCGGCTCGGCGGGTCGTGTGACGGGCTGGGACGTCGACTTCCGCATGCGCCTCGGCGCCGGGACGACGCGGGGGTGCCTCGACGACCCCGCCGGCGTCCCGCCGACGCTGCTCTGGGTCGGGGACACCACGGACCTCGTGCAGATCGGCTTCGCCGCCGGCGAGGTGTGCCTGCTCCACCCGTACGTCGACCGTCAGGCCGTCCCGCTCGACACCCGGCGCTGGCACCGCTACCGGCTCGAGGCCCGCGGACAGCGCCTGCGGCTCACGGTCGACGGCCGCACCGTGCTGGACCGGACCCTGTCGGGACGCGGCGCCGGCACGGTCGCGCTGGGGTTCGAGACCTACGAGGGCACGTCCACGTGGGACCACATCGCCTACGACACCGCCCCGGGGCGCGCCTGCACGGTCCGTGGCACGGCGGGTCCCGACGACCTCGTCGGCACGCCCGGCCCGGACGTCGTGTGCGCCGGTGCCGGTGACGACCGGGTGCGGGGCCTCGGCGGCGACGACGTGCTGATCGGCGGCGAGGGCGACGACACGCTGGTCGGCGGCGACGGCCACGACCTGCTGCAGGGCGGCTGGGGCGGCGACGTGCTCGACGGCGGCCCGGGTGGCGGACGCTCCGAGGGCGGGCAGGGCGACGACCGGTTCGTCACCGGCGCGCTGCCGGACGGCCCGCACCAGCTCGTCGGCGGGCCCGGGTACGACGCCGCCGACTACGGCGCGCGCACCGGCGGGATCACCGTGACGCTCGACGGCCTGGCCGGCGACGGCGCCCCGGGGGAGGGCGACGCGGTCGGCGTGCCGGCGCCGTGGGACACCGTGCCCGACGTCGAGGAGGTGCACGGCGGGCGCGGCGACGACGTGCTGGCGGGCGGGCACCGGTCCGACACGCTCGTCGGCGGGCCCGGCGCCGACCTGCTGCGCGGCGACGGCGGTGCGGACACGCTGCGCGGCGTCGACGGCGTCGAGGGCAACGACCGCCTCGAGGGCGGCGACGGTCCCGACACGTGCACGGCGGACCCGAGCGACGCGACGGCGTCCTGCAACGACCCCGACCCGCGTCCGTCGTCCCCGTTCCCGATGCCGCCGTGGCCGGGCGGCACCCCGACGCCCGCACCGGTCCCGGACCCGGGACCGACGGGGCTGCGCCGGCTGTCGTGACGCACGTCGGGCGGTGCGCCGCCCCGGCGCCCGCGTCAGGCCCGCGTCACCGCGTACGTCATCCGCACGAGCCCGTCGTCCGCGGTCGCGTGCGTGCCGCGCAGGGTCAGCAGCACGTCCCGGTCGAGGTCGCCGAAGAGCCGGTGGCCGCGGCCGAGCAGGACCGGTGCGACGGCGACCGTGATCTCGTCGACGAGCCCGGCGGCGAGGAAGGACTGGATCGTGCGCCCGCCGTCGACGTACACGCGGCGCGCGCCGAGGGCGTCGAGCTGCGCGCGCACGTCGTCGAGGGACCGCGCGAGCCGGACCCGCTCGTCGGGCTCGGCCGTGGTGCTCAGGACGATCACGTCCTTGCCCGTGTAGGGCCAGGTGTCGAAGCCGAGCGCGGTGTCGTAGGTGGCGCGGCCCATCACGAGCGCGTCCACGGTCGGGTAGAACGTCTCCCACTCGAGCGCGGGCCGGTCGGCGGTGCCGACGACGTGGTCGCGCGGGGCGGGGTCGGTGAGCCAGGCGAGGTCGCCGTCCGGCTTCGCGATGTAGCCGTCCAGGCTGACGCCGATGAAGACGCAGCCGGTCCAGGCGCGGTCCGCGGTCATGTCCATGCCTCCAGCAGGGTGTCGAGGATGCGGTCGGGCGGGGTGGGCTCGAGGTCGACGGCGCGGCGGTAGAGGGCGCCGTGCAGGGCGTCGAGGACCGTGAGCGCGGCGGCGTGCGCGTCGACGTGGGCGGCGAGCGGCACGTGGCGGAGGAGGGTCTCGACGTACGCGGCCTGCCGGGCCCAGCCCTGGCGCAGCAGCTCGGCCGACGCGGGCGACCAGAGGTCGCGCATCAGCTCGCCGAGCGCGACGACGGCCGCGGGCGACGACGGTGCGTCGAAGCTCGCGCGGACGTAGCGGCGCAGCTCGTCGGCGGGGTCGTCGTCGCTCGTGCGGTCGGTGGGCACGAGGGCCACCCACCGCCGGGCGAGCGCGAGGAGCAGCCCCTCCTTGGACCCGAACCGCTTGACGAGCCCGGCGGGGCTCATGCCCGCGTGCACCGCGGCGTCCTGCAGGCTCCACGGCGTCGGGTCGGCGCGCTGCGAGAGACCGGCGTCGATGCGCGCGAGCAGGTCGTCGTCGGAGACGGAGCGCGGGCGGATCACGGCGTTAGTAAATCACCGTTCACTAACTGTCGACCAGGTGCCGCAGCGTCAGCCGAACGCCCACACCACCGCGTCGCCGTCCCGCACCACCGCCCGCGGCCGGCCGCTCACGTCGAGCTCCACCCGCAGCCGGTGGGCACCGTCCGCCGACGTCGCCGTGTACCGGTAGCGCTCGTTCGTCAGCTCGTCCGCGGTCGTCCGCGCCGTGACGAGCCACGGGTGCTGCCGGCGCAGCGCGATCAGCGCCTGGTGCGCGTGGAGCACGTCCTGCCCGGGCGCGGACGGGTCCGGCGGGGAGTCCGGGAGCGTGGGTCGGACCGCGTCGTCGCCGCCCTCGCGGTCCTCCTTCAGGCCCGTCGCGCCGACCTCGTCGCCGTAGTAGACCGACGGCACGCCGCCGACGGTCAGGAGCACGACGAGCGCCAGCACGGCGGCGTCGGCGCCGACCTGCGTGGCGATGCGCGTGACGTCGTGGTTGCCGACGAACGTCTGCGGCAGCAACGCGTCGAGCAGCTCGGTGTGCCGCTGCAGCGCCCAGTCGAGCTCGAAGAAGTTGCGGTCGCGCAGGCTGCTCCACATGGCCTTCCACAGCGGGTACTGCGTCACGGAGTCCATCCCGGACTCCCGCACGATCGCGGCGTAGTCGCTGTGGATGACCTCGCCGACCACCCACGCGCCGGGGTGCCGCTCGCGCACCCGCGGCAGCACGCGCGCCCAGAACGCCGGCGGCACCGCGTACGCCGCGTCGAGCCGCCAGCCGTCGACCCCGCGGTCCAGCCAGTGCGTCATGACCTCCGCGACGAGGTCCGCGACCGCCGGCTCGTCGTGGTTGAGCCTCACGAGCGCGCGGTGCCCCTCGAAGTCCGCCGTGCGCGGCCCGTCGGGCGCGTCCCAGTCGACGGCCAGCCACGACGCGCGCGGCCCGTCGCGGCCCTCGGCGAGCACCTGCGCGACCAGCGGGTGCTCCGCGCCGACGTGGTGGAAGACGCCGTCCAGCAGGACCCGGATCCCGCGCTCGCGGCCGGCGGCCAGCAGGGCGTCGAGGTCGTCCTCCGTGCCGAGGCGCGGGTCGACGCGGAAGTGGTCGGTCGTGTCGTAGCCGTGCGTCGACGACGCGAACACCGGGCCCAGCAGCAGGCCGTTGGCGCCGAGCGCGAGGACGTGGTCGAGCCAGGGGAGCAGCCGGCGCAGCCGGTGCGGCTCGGGGGCGGTGTCCGGCGTGCGGATCGGGGCGCCCACCGCGCCGAGCGGGTACACGTGCCACCAGATCGCGTGCTCGACCCAGGCGCGCGCGGACGTGTCGGTGCTGGTCACGAGGTCCACCCTGCCCCGCGGCGGGGCCGCGGCGCGACCGCAGGCCGTCACCGGCCGCCGACGCTCCGGACGCCGTCAGGCTGCGGTTCCAGGCGTTCCGCGAGGGCGGCCTCGGCCTCGGGATCGTCGCCGGCGGCGGTCGCGGTGGCGGCCGGTGCCAGGAGCGCGGCGGCCGCGAGGACGACCACCGCGCGCAGGCGCGCGGAACTCACTCGTGCTCGGTTCATCGGACCCCCCAGGGGTGCGGGTACCGGGCGGGGGAGGCGCCGTTGCCTCGGGGTGCCGCCCGGGCGCGCGTCCAGTAATCCACCCGCCCCCACCGCGGTCAAGGCGTGTCATCACCCGGACGCGGGCGGGTCACCCACCGACCCTCGCGCGGGCCGCCGCGCGGTCGGTGCGAGGTCACCCGCCGAGGTGCGGGGCGTCCTCGGCCGCGTCCGACGACGTCCCGTCGGTCGTCGGCACGCTCAGTCGCCCAGCCCGGTGCCGACCTGGCGCGCCGCCGTGAGCCACGCGTGGTCCGGCGGGACGAGCTTGCCCTTGCCGGCGACGTCGCCGAGCGGCACCGCGGCCGTGCCCTCGCCGCGTGCCGCGATCATCACGCCGAACTCGCCGCGCGCGACGTGGTCCGCCGCGGCCGCCCCGAGCCGGGTCGCGAGCAGGCGGTCCGCCGCGCACGGGGTCCCGCCGCGCTGCACGTACCCGAGGATCGTCACGCGCGACTCCAGCCCGGTCGCGGCCTCGAGCTCCCGCGCGAGCCGGAACGTGTGCTCGCGCTGCTGGTCCTCGACGTTGGCCAGGTGCGTGCGCGCCGCGCGCTGCGCCTCGGGCGTCTTCGCCGCCTTCACCAGCAGCTGCGCCGCCTGGTAGTCCGCCGTGTCGTCGACGTCCCGCGCGCCCTCCGCGACCGCGACGACCGAGAACGACGAGCCGCGGGCCGTGCGCGCCCTGATGGTCGCCGCCACGGAGTCCACCGTGTACGGGATCTCGGGGATGAGGATGACGTCCGCGCCGCCCGCGATGCCGGCGGCGAGCGTCAGCCAGCCGGCCCGGTGCCCCATGATCTCGGTGAGGATGATGCGGTGGTGGCTGTGCGCCGTCGAGTGCACCCGGTCGACCGCGTCCGTGGCGATCTCGGTGGCCGTCGCGAAGCCGAAAGTCGTGTCGGTCTCGGCGATGTCGTTGTCGATCGTCTTCGGCAGGTGGACGACGTTGAGGCCGGCGTCGACGAGGCGCATCGCGTTCTTCGCCGTCCCGCCGCCGCCCAGCATGATGAGCGCGTCGAGCCCGAGCGCCCGGTAGTTCTCGACGACGGTCGGGACCATGTCCTGCGTGCCGCCGCCCTCGACCGGGAACCGGTGCACCTTGTCGCGGCTCGTGCCGAGCACCGTCCCGCCGACCGTGAGGATGCCGGACAGCGCGGCGCCGTCGAGCTCGACGTACCGGTTCTCGACCAGCCCCGTGACGCCGTCGCGGAAGCCGAGGAGCTCCATGCCGTAGTGGCCGATCGCGGTCTTGCCGAACCCGCGGATCGCCGCGTTCAGGCCGGGGCTGTCGCCGCCCGCCGTGAGGATGCCCACCTTCTTCGCCGTCGACCGCGCCATGACCGCTCCCGTGCTCGCGCCCGGCCGGCGGACCGGCCCCGTCGGCGCCCAGCCTGGTGCACGTGCGTGACCAGCGCCAACGCCGACGTCCGGCCGCGCGTCGGTGCCGACGGGCAGACTCGCCCGCACCGAGACGACGACGGAGGACGCCGTGCCCGACGACCCACCCGTGCCCACGCAGTACCCGCCCGCGATCGGCCGCACGGCCACCCGCGCCCTCGCGCTCGCGGGGCTCACGCGGTGGGACCAGCTCACCGCGGTGCGTGCCGCCGACCTGCTCGCGCTGCACGGCGTCGGCCCGAAGGCCGTGCGGCTCCTGCGCGAGGGCCTGGCGGCGCGCGGGACGGCCTTCGCGGACGAGGCGTCCGGGCGCTGACCCGCGCGCGGGTCCGGAGCCTGTCAGCGGGGCAGTGCCGCGAGCGCGGCGAGGGCGTCCCGCGGCGTGGGTGCGACCAGGTCCGGTGGCTCGTCGGGTGCCGGCCACACCCGGCCGTGGGCGACCCAGGCGGTCCGCAGCCCGGCGGCGCGACCGCCGCCCACGTCCGCGACGGGGTCGTCGCCCACCATCCACGCCTCCTGCGCCGCCGCGGCGCCGGCACCGGCGAGCGCCGCGGCGAAGATCGCCCCCTCCGGCTTGCGCGCACCCACCTGCTCCGAGACGTACCAGGCGTGCACGACGTCGGCGACGCCCGTGCGGCGGAGCTTGCGGACCTGGGTCTGCGTCCGCCCGTTCGTGACGACGACGAGGCGCCAGCCCTCGGAGCGGAGGTCGCCGAGGGCGTCCACGACGCCCGGGAACGCCGGCGACACCCGCGGCATCAGCGACCGGTAGGCGCGCCAGCGGTCGGCCGGCGCCCCCGTGTGCGGGAGGCGTGCGTGCACGGCGTCGAAGAAGGGCCCGCGCTGCCGGTGCACGCGGTCCTCGGCGTGCAGCCACGCGACGTCCTCGTCCGTCAGGCCCCACTCCTCGGCGAACGCCCGGGCCCACACGGCGAAGCCGGCGTCGCGGTCGACGAGCGTCCGGTCGAGGTCGAGGAGCGCGATCACGTGCCACGCGTCCGGGTCGTCATGCGGGGCGCGTCGTCGCGAGGCACGGGGTGGGTCGCACGACCGTCAGCGTCCCGCACGGGACGGACGTCGTCGACCCCTCGACACCGGCGCCACGGCGGGAGTAGCGTATAAGACGTCACTTATACGAGAGGACGGGTCATGACGATCGACGCACTGGAGCAGGTCGGGCTGGTCACGCGCGTGGTGCGCACCGGCGAGCGGGACGGGCGGCCCACCAAGGTCGCCGAGGCGCGACGCGTGTACCGCGCGGACGTCGACGACGTCTGGGACGCCGTCACGAGCGCCGAGCGGCTGCCGCGGTGGTTCATGCCGGTCAGCGGCGACCTGCGCGTGGGCGGCCGGTACCAGCTCGAGGGCAACGCCGGCGGCACCGTCGAGGCGTGCGAGCGGCCCGACCGGCTCGCCGTCACGTGGGAGTACGGCGGCGAGATCGGCTGGGTCGAGGTGCACCTGGCGCCCGCCGACGGCGGCACCGAGCTGCGCCTGCTGCACGAGGCGCACGTCGACCCGGCGTTCTGGGAGCAGTTCGGCCCGGGCGCCGTCGGCGTCGGCTGGGACCTCGCGCTGTGGGGCCTCGCGCTGCACCTGGAGAGCGGTGCGTCGGTCGACCCCGCCGAGGCCGAGGCCTGGTCCGTGGGCCCGGAGGGACAGGCGTTCATCACGTCCGCCGCGACCGGGTGGGCCGCTGCGGCCGTCGGCGACGGCGAGGACGCGGACGCCGCCCGGCGGGCCGGTGCGCGCACCATCGCCTTCTACACGGGCCGGCCGGCGCCGGACGAGGGCGACGGCGCGGCCGCGGGCGGCGAGGGCGCGGGCGGCGCGGCGGCCGACGACGGCGCGGAGGGCACCGC
>NZ_JBFTEP010000025.1:0-36785 GCF_047229365.1 Cellulomonas pasadenensis
CCGGTCCGGCCGCCCCGGCGGCGGTCCCGGCGGCCGCCTCGGCGAGCTGCGGCCAGCTGTTCGACGACTTCGCGTACACCTCGTCGAGCGACCCGTCCCTGCGCGCCCGGGGCTGGTCCGTGCGCACCGGCGGCGGCGGCCCCGGCGTCAGCGGGAACACGTGGTCGGCCGCCCAGGTCGACTTCCCCGGCACGGGCGCCGCGAGGACGATGCGCCTGCGCGCCTCGACGGACGGCACGCCCGCCGGCACCGTCAACGCCGAGGTCAGCCAGGGGCGTCGCTTCCTCGAGGGCACCTACGCCGCGCGGGTGCGCTTCACCGACGCCCCGGTGACGGGCGACGACGGCGACCGCGTGAACCAGACGTTCTTCACCATCACGCCGCTGGCCCGCCCGAACGACCCCGACTACGGGGAGATGGACTTCGAGTACCTGCCGAACGGCGGCTGGGGCGAGTCCGGGCCCACGCTGTTCCTCACGACCTACGAGACCTACCAGCCGGACCCGTGGGTGGCCGACAACCTCAGCACCCCGGTGCGCGGGAGCCTCGCCGGGTGGCGCGACCTCGTCATGCAGGTGTCCGGCGGCACGGTCCGGTACTACGTCGACGGCCGCCGGGTCGCCGAGCACGGGGGGCACGTCTACCCCGAGACGCCGCTGCTGCTCGACTTCAACATCTGGTTCCTCGACCTCGACGCGCACACGGGCGGCGTGAGCCGCTACGAGCAGGAGGTCGACTACGTCTACTACACCGACCGCGAGGTGCTCACGCCCGCGGCCGTGTCGTCGCGCGTCGCGGCGTACCGCTCGTCCGGCGTCACGCACCGCGACGACGTCCGGACCGGCCCGTGCACGCCGTCGCCCGTGCCGGGCCCCGGGACGAGCCCCACGCCGACCCCGACCACCCCACCCACCGCGGGAGCCACGGGGGCGGTGCGCTCCGGCATCGCCGGCAAGTGCCTCGACGTCTCGGGCAGCAGCTCCGCCAACGGCACCCGCGTGCAGCTGTGGGACTGCAACGGCACGGCGGCCCAGCGCTGGACCGCGTGGTCCGACGGCACGCTCCGCGCGTTCGGCAAGTGCCTCGACGCGCGCGACCACGGCACCGCCGACGGCACCCGGCTGCACCTGTGGGACTGCGGCCCCGGTCAGGCCAACCAGCGGTTCGTCGAGCACGACGGCGGCTACCGCAACCCGGTGTCGGGCCGGTGCGTCGACGACCCGGGGGCGTCCACGGCCAACGGCACGCAGCTGCAGCTGTGGACGTGCAACGGCACGCCCGCGCAGAAGTGGTCGCGCCCGGGAGCCGCGCGGCGCTGAGCGACGACCGGCGCACGGTGTCCGCCGGCGCGTGACCGTGCGGTCGCGCGCCGGCGGGGCCGGCGGACCGGTACGACCGCACCGGCTCGAGGGCGTCGGACGGGCGACGGTCGAGCTGCGCTGGTCGAGCACGTCGCAGGCGTCCGAGGTCGTGCCGACGAGTCGGCTGCGACCGAGGTGGGACGCGGGCCGCGACCGGGGGACAGGCGCCGGGCGTCTCGGTAGCGTCGGGGTATGGCGCACCAGGACGCAGGACGCACCCCCTTCGGCTGGGTGGCGGTGCTGTTCTCGCTGCTCGTCCTGGCGGCGGGGCTGGCCGTCAGCGTCGCGACCGGCCAGTGGTGGCCGCTGCTGTGCGCGTCGGGTCTCGTGATCGTGCCCGCCGCGGCCAGCCGCCGCCCGGCCTGACCGCACCGGGTACGACGCCGACGCGCGCGCGGCGCCCCCGTCGGCCAAGGTGTCACCGTGAGCACCTCCGAGCGCGACGGCGACCTCGTCGCGAGCCGTCCACCCGCCCACCTGCCGACCGTCAGCGGCTGGACGCTGGACTCGGCCGCCGAGCTGTCCGGCCTGCGCGCCGGGATCCGCCGG
Source organism: Cellulomonas pasadenensis (assembly GCF_047229365.1). Classification (NCBI taxonomy): domain Bacteria; kingdom Bacillati; phylum Actinomycetota; class Actinomycetes; order Micrococcales; family Cellulomonadaceae; genus Cellulomonas; species Cellulomonas pasadenensis. The sequence goes on from NZ_JBFTEP010000025.1 coordinate 1,911, forward strand.
GCCGTCAACAGCGCCGTGGGGCGCGCCGACGACGTGCCGCTGGACGACGTGCCGGAGCACATGTGCCTCGTCGCCACCGAGCTCGCCACCAACGGCCTCGAGCACGGGGCGCCGCCGGTGCAGGTCCGGCTGCACCGCGACGGGTCCACGTTCGTCCTCGACGTCGCCGACCGGGACCTGCGCGACGAGCCGCGGGTCGCCGGTGACCGCCCCTTCGGCCGGGGCGGGTTCGGCCTGGTCATCGCGCGGCGGCTCGCCGTCGACGTCGGCTGGTACCGGAGCGCGGAGGCGAAGCACGTGTGGGCGCAGTTCACGCTGCCGGACGAGGCGCCGCCCTCCCGACCGGGTGCGTGAGGGCGGCCGCGCCGTCAGCGTGGGTGGTCGGGCAGGGTCGCGACGTCGACGAGGCCCCGGCGGACCGCACCGACGAGTCGGCGAGGCACGGCGACGGTGCGTCCGTCGACCGTGAGCGGCACGAGGTCGACGGGCGTCGCGACCCACCGGGCGCGCCGTGAGCGGGTGCGCGAGCGGGAGGTCTTCCGCTGGGGGACGGCCATCAGCCCTGCCTCGCCTTCCACCGCGGGTTGCGCTTGTTGATGACGTACGTCCTGCCGCGGCGGCGCACGACGATCGACCCGTCCTTCTTCTTCAGCGACGCGAGCGACGCGCGCACCTTCACGACGTGGCCTCCGTCCCGCGCCCGTAGCGGCGGTGGAACTTCTCGACGCGGCCCGCGGTGTCCATGACGCGCGCGCTGCCGGTCCAGAACGGGTGGCTCGCGCTGGAGATCTCGACGTCGATGACGGGGTAGGTGCTCCCGTCCTCCCACTCGACGGTCGCCGCCGAGGTGGCGGTCGACCGCGTGAGGAACGCGAAGTGGGCGGACCTGTCGCGGAAGACGACGGGCCGGTAGGCGGGGTGGATGCCCTTCTTCACGGGCTGCTCCTCGGGGTCGGGGTGACGGCGGGTGCCGTCACCAGCTGGACTTGGTGACGCCCGGCAGCTCGCCGCGCAGCGCCGTCTGGCGGAAGCGCACGCGGGAGAGGCCGAACGTGCGCAGGTGGCCGCGCGGGCGGCCGTCGGCGAGGTCGCGGTTGCGCAGCCGCACAGGGCTGGCGTCGCGGGGTTGACGGTGCAGCGCGGCGCGCGCGGCGCGCCGCTCGTCCTCGGTGAGGTGCGGGTTCACGGAGGCGGCGCGCAGCTCGGCGCGGCGGGCGGCGTACCGGGCGACGACCTCGCGGCGCTGGGCGTCGCGCGCGATCGTGCTCTTCTTGGCCATGCTCAGCGCTCCTCGCGGAAGTCGACGTGCCGGCGCACCTTCGGGTCGTACTTGCTCAGCACGAGGCGGTCGGGGGTGTTCCGGCGGTTCTTGCGGGTCACGTAGGTGACGCCGGTGCCGGCGGTCGACCGGAGCCTGATCACCGGGCGCAGGTCGGCCCGGTTGCCGCCGGCCATCAGACCTTCTCCCCGCGGCGCAGGATCTCGGCGACGACCGCGTCGATGCCGCGCCGGTCGATCACCTTGATGCCGTCGGTCGAGACCCGCAGGCGCACGTGCCGCCCGAGGGACGGCACCCAGTAGCGCCTGCGCTGGATGTTCGGGTCGAAGCGGCGGGGTGTGCGGCGGTGCGAGTGCGAGACGGCGTTCCCGAAGGACGGCACCTTCCCCAGCACCTGGCAGTGACGGCTCATGGCGCACGACGGTAGTTAATGATTATCGTTCGCGTCAACGTCACCGACCCGCCACCCGAAGGAGGCCCCCGTGGGTCCCGTCCGCACGCCCGTCGTCGTCCTGTCCTCGATCGACCCCGTGGAGCGCGACGCCGTCGTCGCCGGACTCCTCGTCGACGCACCTCGCGTCGTCGCCGTCCGCCACGACATCCACGACGACGAGGACGGCGGCACCCTCCGCCGGGTGGTCGCCGACGCGTCGGGCGTGGTCGAGGACGAGACCGTCCCGCTCGAGCACGCCTGCCTCTCCTGCGCGGTCCGGGAGGACGCCGTCCCGACGCTCGCGCGCCTCGCGGCCGACGGCCGGTGGGACGCCGTCGTCCTCGCCCTGCCGGTGAGCGCCGAGTCGCTGCCGGTCGTGCGCGCCCTCGGCTGGGCCATGCGCGCGGGGGAGCCGCTCGCGTGCCTGCGGCTGGCCGACGTCGTCGCGACCGTCGACCTCGCCACGTTCGAGCACGACCTGCTCGGCGACGACCTGCTCGACGAGCGCGGCCTCGGCCTCACGCACGACGACCGCCGCTCGGTCGGTGAGGCGATCGCGGCCCAGGTCGCGCATGCCGACCTCGTGCTCGTCACCGGTGACGCGGCCGACCACCCGGTCGGGTCCGACCTGCTCGATCACGTGCGGGCGGCGGACGGGCGCCGGACCGACGGCCGCTACGGCGCAGGCGTGGCCGACCTCGTGGCACGCGAGCACCGCCCGGCGACGGCCGAGCGCCGCCTGGACCCGGCGCACGTGGCGCCGGTCGCCGGGGCGCCGACCGCGCACGGCGTGTGGTCGCTCGACCTGCGCACGCGGCGCCCGTTCCACCCCGAGCGGCTCCTGCACGGCGTGCACCGGCTCGGCGAGGGCCGCCTGCGCAGCCGGGGACGCTTCTGGGTGCCGAGCCGGCCCGACACGCTGTGCGTGTGGGACGGCGCCGGAGGCCAGCTCAGCATCGGCGCGGCGGGCCCGTGGCCGACGGAGCGCGCCGACACGCGCATCGTCGTCGTGGGCACGGGTGACGAGGCGCCCGCGTTGCGCGAGGCGTTCGAGGACGTGCTGCTGACGACGGCCGAGGTGCGTGCCGGCCTGACGGCGTGGCTCGGGCGGCCCGACGTGCTCGCGCCCTGGCTGGGGGAGCGAGCCGGCCGCTGACGGGACCGGCGCCGCGACCCGGCCGCATCCCCCGCGCGAGCGACACCGGGTGCGCCCTGTGCGGGGACGTGCTGCGGGTGTCCCGCTCCGTAGCGTCCTGAGTGTGCCGCAGCACCGTGCTCGGCACCGGAGGAGGGACTCGTCATGCGTCTGGTCAAGCAGCTCGGAGCCGTCGGCGCCGTCATGGTCGCGGGCGGCCTCGCCGTCGGTGCCGCTGGAGGGAGCTGGGTGCTGACCCTCGTCCTCGGTGTCGCCACCGCGGTGCTGGCACTGCTCGCGTACGGGTGGGTGGTGCGCCGGACCGAGCGCCGCCGGGCCGTCGAGGTCGCCCTGCACGGGGCCGGTGCCGCTGCCGCGCGCGGTGCGGCGCTCGGGGCCGCGATGTTCGTCGTCGTCGTCGGGGTGATCACGGTGCTCGGCGGCTACCGCGTCGAGGGGTGGGGGTCGGCGACCGCCGCGGCGGGCCTGCTGGGGCTCGCGGTCGCCGCCTCGGTCACCGAGGAGCTCGTCTTCCGCGGCGTCCTGTTCCGGGTCGTCGAGGAGCGCGCGGGCACCGTCGGCGCGCTCGTGCTGACGTCCGTGCTGTTCGGCGCCATGCACCTGCTCAACCCGCACGCGTCGGTGTGGGGCGCGGTCGCCATCGCCGTCGAGGCCGGCGGCATGCTGGGCGCGGCGTACGCGGCGACGCGCACGCTGTGGCTGCCCATCGGCCTGCACGCCGCCTGGAACTTCACGGCCAGCGGCGTCTTCGGCACGGAGGTGTCCGGCGCCGGCGTCGCGTCGGGGTTGCTGGACGGCGTGACCTCGGGCCCGGTCCTCCTGTCCGGTGGCGCGTTCGGACCGGAGGCGAGCCTGCCCGCGGTCCTGACCGGCATCGTGCTGACGGTCCTGTTCCTGCGGCTGGCGCACCGGCGCGGGCGTGTGGTGACACGTCGGGGACGCACCGCGCGGGTCGCGACGACCGCTACGGTCTGACGGTGGTCGACCTCCGGCGCGCGCGTACGGCCTGGGACGGCGCCGACGTCACGGTCCGCGACCTCCCGCTCGCGCTGGCGGTCGCGGTCGCGCCGCTCGTCCCGTCGCTGAGCGACCAGGGCACGGAGCTGGGCGACCTGGCCGACCGCCCCCACGACGCCCTCACCGTCGTGGCCGTCCTGCTCCAGGGCCTGCCGCTGGCGGTCCGCCGCCGGTGGCCCACCGGCTGCCTCGCGCTGGTGTCGCTGGGCTTCGCGGTCGACCAGCTCGGCGGGTACCACTCGGCCGCCGGCATCGCGCTGCCCGTCGCGCTGCTCAGCGCCGGGGCCCACCTGTCCCGCCGCCGGGCCGCGGTCGCGGTCACGGCGTCGGTCGGCTACGCGGGCCTCGCCGCGGCGCTCGCCCGGCTCGGGTCGACGGAGGAGCTCGCGGGCTACGTGACGTTCTACCTGGTGATGGCGGTCGCCTGGGGCGTCGGGACGTGGCTGCGGCAGACCCGTGCGGCCGAGGCGGAGCATCGCCGGCACGTCGAGGACGCCGCGCGCGCCACCGAGCGCGCCCGCCTCGCGCGGGAGCTGCACGACGTCGTGACGCACCACGTGACGGCGATGGTGGTCCAGGCGGAGGCAGCGCGGTACGTGACCGCGGACCCGGCGCGCGTGGCCGCCTCGCTCACCGCCGTCACGAGCACCGGCCGCCGGGCGATCGACGACCTGCGGAACCTGCTCGACGTGCTGGACCCGGCGCACGGGCCCGGTGACCGCATGCCGACGGTCGGTGACGTCGCGGCCCTGGTGGAGACCACCCGGCTCGGCGGCCAGCCGGTCGAGTACCTCGAGGAGGGCAGCTCTGCGACGCAGCCCGGCAGCGCGGAGGTCACCGCGTACCGGGTGGTCCAGGAGGCCCTCACCAACGCGCTCAAGCACGCACGCGGCAGCCGCACCGTCGTCCGCGTCCGCCACCAGGAGAGGTCGATCGACGTGGAGGTCACGACCGAGGGCGGCACCCCGGCCGCAGAGCCCCGCGAGGGGAGCGGCCGCGGCCTCGCCGGCCTGCGCGAGCGGGTGGCCCTGCTCGGCGGCGACCTCGACGCCGGGCGCGAGGCGGACGGCGGGTTCGTCGTGCACGCCCGCATCCCCACCGGACGGCGCCCGTGAGCGCGCCCCTGCGGGTGCTGGTCTGCGACGACCAGGAGCTCATCCGGACGGGCTTCGCGACGATCGTCGACGCCCAGCCCGACATGGAGGTCGTCGGCACGTGCGGCGACGGACGTGCGGCGGTCGGGCTGGCGCGCCGGCTGCGCCCCGACGTCGTCGTGATGGACGTGCGCATGCCGGTGCTCGACGGCATCGCGGCGACCCGGCAGCTGGCGGGGCCGGACGTGCCGGACCCCGTCAAGGTCCTCGTCGTCACCACGTTCAACCTCGACGAGTACGTGTACGAGGCGCTGCGTGCGGGCGCGAGCGGGTTCCTGCTGAAGGACGCCCCGGGCGACCAGCTGCTCGACGGCATCCGCACCGTCGCGTCCGGGGCGGCGCTGCTCGCGCCCGCGGTGACGCGGCAGCTCGTCGGGCGGTACGCGAGCCGCGTCAGCCCGCCGGCGGGCACCGGGGACGACGGCGCGCTGACGCCCCGCGAGCTCGAGGTGCTCCGCCTGGTCGCCCGGGGTCTGTCCAACGCCGAGATCGCGAGCGAGCTGGTCGTCAGCCACGAGACCGTCAAGACGCACGTGTCGCGCGTCCTCACCAAGCTCGGCCTGCGGGACCGCGTGCAGGCCGTCGTGCACGCCTACCGGACGGGCTGGTCGGCTGAGACCGGCTGAGACCTGCCGGCGCCGGCCGGGCGAGGACACCCGGCGCCGCGCGAGCGGCGCACCGAGCGGGTGCGCCCCGCACGTGCCGGGCACACGGCACCGTCCGCCGTGTCACCGCCCGCCCGTGCCGCCGGAGGGGTCGGGAATCTCGTCCGGGCGGTAACGGGGGAGCCGGCCCGCCGGGAGGACCGCCGTCGCGCTGATGCCGGCGAGCACGAGCAGGCCGAGCCGCAGGGCGCCGAGGCGGGCCTCCTCGTTGACGCCGACGGCGGCCTCGACCTGCGACTCGGTGGCGTCGGTGGTCTCCAGGACGGCGCGCAGGTCGTCGTTGCTGACGAAGTTGACGTCGTCGAGGTCGACCTGGGCGACGAGCGAGGGCGGCAGCTCGACGTGCTCGGCGACCGCGCGCCCGACGTTGACGGACAGGATCGTGACGAGGAGGGCGCCGGCGAGCGCCGTCCCCACCGCGGACGCGAGGTTCTGCGCGGTGCCGCGGATGGACCCGACGTCACCGGCACGGGACGCGGGGGCCGCGGTCACGAGCACGTTGAACACCAGCGTGACCAGGGCGCCCTGCCCGACGCCGAACACGAACAGCCCCAGGATGGTCGGGAGCGTCTCCCAGTTGTTCGTCACGACGAACGAGAGCCACACCAGGGCCACCGTCGTCAGCGCGAAGCCGGCGACGCCGATGGTCCGCGGCGGGTAGCGCCGGTACAGGCGCACGACGAGCGTCGCGGTGACGAAGACGGTGAGGTTGAACGGCATCATCGCCAGCGCCGTGTCGAAGGGGGTGCGCCCCTGGACGATCTGGATGTACAGCGGCACACTGAAGTTCAGCGCCGCCTCGAGGGCGACGATGACGAACATCGCGTACACCGCTGCTCGCTCGCTCGGTCGCGCCAGGACGCCGAGGTCGACCAGCGGCACCTTGCCGGCGGCCGTGCGTCGCCGCGTCCACGCGAAGAACGCCTGCCCCAGGACCAGGCCGGCCAGCACGAGCAGCGGCGCCGGGGAGAGCCCGCCCACGTCGAACGGTGCGGCGGGCGACGCGTGGAACAGGCCCCAGGCGTTGAGGTTGTTGAAGCCGAGGGTCAGCAGCACCACCGCGCCGCCGATCACGGCGGCCGCGACGACGTCGACCTGCACGCCCGGGTCACCGCGGTCGGCCCGCAGCGTGACGCTGAACGCGAGCACCGCGAGCGCGAGGACGAGCACGATCCCGAACACGGGTCGCCACCCCACGAGCGTGCCGAGCGTGCCCCCGAGGAAGAACGCGCTGACGCCGGAGATCGCGCGGGCCGACCCGAGGGACCCGACCGCCGTCGCCTGCTGCGTGCCCTGGTAGTTCTCCGCGATGAGGGCGACGAGCGACGGGACGATCACGGCCGCCGAGGCGCCGGCCACGGCCTGACCGGCGATCGCCCAGCCGACGCTCGGCGAGACGATCATGAGGACCGCCGAGCCGGCGAACGTCGCCACCACGATGCGGAAGACCGTGACCCAGCCCACCCGCTGCCCGAGCTTCGCGCCCGTCATCACGAGCGCGGCGACCACGAGCCCGTAGACGACGATGGTCGAGCTCACGACGGTGGGCGGGACCCCGAAGTCCTCGACCATGCCGCCCAGCGACACCGGGAGGGCGGCGACGTTGAACGACATCAGCACCTGGGCCAGGAACAGGCTCACGAGGGGGAGCCAGGACCGGCGCCCCTCCGTCGCGGCCTCGGCGGGCGGACGCGTGTCGCCGCGCGTGGTCATGCGCGCCGGCCCGACGCGTCGGCCCCGCGCTGCACGGACGGCTGGGCGGACGAGGCGAAGACGTTGAGCCCGAGCGCACGCGAGAGGTACGCCGTCGCGAGCCGGCCCCGGACGCTGTTCCCCGCGGGGTCCACGCGGGGTGAGAACGTGCCGATCGCCCCCTTGCCCGGCGCGATCGCGACGATCCCGCCGGACACGCCGGACTTGGCCGGCAGCCCGATCTCGAACAGCCACTCCCCGGAGCGTTCGTACATCCCGGTGGCGGCGAGGACCGCGAGCGTGTCCCGGCAGACCTGCCCCGACACGACGCGTTCGCCGGTGACCGGGTTGACCCCGCCGTCGGCGAGCGTCGCGCCCATCACGGCGAGGTCGCGTGCGCTGACCCGCAGCGCGCACTGGCGCGTGTACACGTCGACGACCTCCAGCGGGTCCAGGTCGATGCGCCCGTAGCTCTGCAGCAGGCGGGCGATCGCCTTGTTGCGCGTGTTGGTGGCGGACTCCGACCGGTACACCACGCCGTCGAGCTCCAGCCGGCGCCCGGCGAACCGGGACAGCCCGGTGCGGACGTGCTCCCACCTCTCGGCGGACGACGCACCCGGCACGAGCGCCGTCGTGGCCAGCGCGCCCGCGTTGACCATGGGGTTCATCGGGTGCCCGTCGTTGAGCTCGACCGCGATCACGGAGTTGAAGGACAGGCCCGTGTTGTTCACGCCGACCCGGTCGCGCACCATCTCGTGCCCGTGCTCCTCGCACACCAGCGCGTACACGAACGCCTTCGAGATCGACTGCACCGAGAACTCGACCGCGGCGTCCCCGACCGCGTGCACGGGACCGCCGCGAGCCTCCGCGACGCACACACCGAACAAGGACGGGTCCGCCTCGGCGAGCACCGGGATGTAGTCCGCGACGACGCCCTCGTCGTGCCCGCGTGCGCGTGCGTGCGCCTCCTGGGCGAGCCGTTCGACCTGGTCCCAGACGGGCAGGGACCCGGTCGAGACCTCCTGCTCGACCTCGTCGGTCACCGTCGCCACGTCGACCCCCATGCGCAGGGAAGAGACCCGATGCCTGCGATGCTGCCACGGTCGCGCCGCGTCGGACAGGGGGCGGGCGTCGACCGCCGGGCGACGGCTCAGATGCGTCCGCGCACCGGCGTCCGCGCGGCGGGGTCCGCGTCCTCCGGCATCTCCATCTCCGCCCGCACGCCGAGCAGCCGGACCTCGCGGTCCTCGACGCGGTCGGCGAGCGCGGCCATGGCGTCCAGGAGTGCGGCGCGGTCGCGCGTGGGGGCGGGCAGCCGGCGGCTCCAGCCGGTCGTCACGAACGGCGCGTAACGGACCTTGAGCGCGACGCGGACCGCCGGGCGGCCGTCGTCCTCGACGTCGCGGACCACGTGGTCGGCGAGCTCACGGACGGCCGCGCGCACCTGGTCGGGCGTCGTCAGGTTCTGCTGGAACGTCGTCTCGCGGCCGTACCCGCGCGGGACCCACGGCCGGTCGTCGACGGTCGTGGGACCGAGGCCGTGCCCGAGCTCGTGGTACCAGACGCCCATGCGGGGCCCGAACTCCGCGACGAGGACGTCGACGGGCGCGGCGGCCAGCTCGGCGACGGTGGTGACGCCGAGCGCCGAGAGCCTGCGGGAGACCTTCGTGCCCACGCCCCACAGGTCGATCGTCGGCCGGTCGCCCATGACGACGGACCAGTTGTCCTCGGTGAGCCGGAAGACGCCGGCCGGCTTGCCGTGCTCGGTCGCGATCTTCGCGCGGACCTTGGTGTCCCCGATGCCGACGGAGCAGTGCAGCGCGGTCGCCCGCAGCACCACGTCCTGCGCCGCCCGGGCCAGCGCCTCGGGGTCGTCGGTGCGGGCACCGAGGAACGCCTCGTCCCAGCCGAGCACCTCGACGACGGCGTCCAGCGAGCGCAGCGCCGTCATGACGCGGTCCGACACGGCCTCGTACTCGGCGGCGTCGACCGGCAGGAAGACGGCGTCGTCGGGGAGCCTGCGCGCCGCGACGCGCAGCGGCATGCCGGACCGCACGCCGAACGCCCGCGCCTCGTACGACGCCGTCGACACGACCCCGCGCTCGGTCGGGTCGCCGTGCCCGCCGACGACGACGGGCCGCCCCGCGAGCTCCGGACGGCGCAGCACCTCGACGGCCGCGACGAACTGGTCGAGGTCGACGTGCAGCACCCACGCCCTGGGAGCGTCCATGCGACGAGTGTGGCGGTCGGCGCCGGGACCGTCACGCGGTGCGTGCCGGTGCCCGTCGGCGGCCCCGGCTACGGTGCTGCGATGACCGACCCGCGCGCCACGCCCTCGCACGCCACGTCCCCGCACGACACGTCGGCGCCCACCGCCCGCCAGGTCGCGGACCGGTGGGTCGAGACCCTCGCCGACCTCGACCCGACCGTCGGCACCGCGCTGGGCACGCGGCCGGACGACCGGCGGATGCCCGACCTGTCGCCGGAGGGCGCGGAGGCGCAGGCCGCGGCGGCCCGCCGGGTCCTGACGGAGCTCGACGGCGCGCGGGTCCTCGACGACGACGACCGCCGCTGCGCGACGCTCCTGCGCGAGCGCCTCACGGCCGAGCTCGCCGTGCACGAGGCGGGGGAGCACCTGGCGGCGCTGCGCCCCATCGCGTCGCCGGTGCAGCGCCTGCAGCAGCTGTTCCTCATGATGCCGACGGCCACCGCGCACGACTGGGACGTCGTCGCCGACCGCATGGCGCAGGTGCCCGCGGCGGCGGCGGGGTTCCGCGCGTCGCTCGAGGAGGGCCTGCGCCGGGGCGTGCGCAGCGCGCCCCGGCAGGCGGAGGCCGTCGTCGCGCAGCTCGGCGACTGGCTCGCCGCGGCGGACGGGCGCGGCTGGTACGCCCTGTTCGCCGCGGGCGCGCAGTCGGCGGGCGTCACCGACGCGCTCCGGGACAGGATCGACGCGTCCGCGGGAGCCGCCGCCGAGGGCGTCGCCGCGCTGCGCACGTGGCTCGCCGACGCGTACCTGCCCGCCGTCGCCGGCGTCCCCGACGCCGTCGGCCGCGACCGCTACCGGCTCGCCGCCCGCCTGCACACCGGCGCCGACCTCGACCTCGACGAGGCGTACGCGTGGGGGTGGCAGGAGCTCGCCCGCATCGAGGCCGACATGGCGGCCGAGGCGGGGCGCGTCCTGCCCGGCGCGTCCGCGCAGGAGGCGCTCGCGCACCTCGACGTGCACGGCGAGGCGGTCGAGGGCGTCGACGAGGTGCGCGCGTGGCTGCAGCGGATGATGGACACGGCCGTCGCCGAGCTCGACGGCACGGTCGTCGACGTGGCGGACCCCGTCAAGCGCGTGGAGGCGATGATCGCGCCACCCGGAGCCGCCGCGGCGCCGTACTACACGCGTCCGTCCCTCGACTTCTCGCGTCCCGGCCGCACGTGGTTGCCGACGCTCGGCCGCGACCGTTTCCCCACCTGGGACCTCATCAGCACGTGGTACCACGAGGGTGTCCCGGGTCACCACCTGCAGCTCGGGCAGTGGGCGGTGCGGGCGGGCGAGCTGTCGGTGTTCCAGACGTCCGTCGGGTCGATCCCGGCCACCACCGAGGGCTGGGCCCTGTACGCCGAGCGGCTCATGGACGAGCTCGGGTACCTGCGGACCCCCGGCGCCCGCCTCGGCTACCTCGACGGCCAGCGGATGCGCGCGGTGCGCGTCGTCATCGACATCGGCATGCACCTGGGGCTGCGCATCCCCGACGACCACCCGTTCCACCCGGGCGAGCGCTGGACCGGGGAGCTGGGGGAGGAGTTCCTCGCGCAGCGCAGCGGCTCGCCGGCGGCGTTCGTGCACAGCGAGGTCGAGCGGTACCTGGGGTGGCCCGGGCAGGCGATCAGCTACAAGCTCGGCGAGCGTGCGTGGCTCGCCGGCCGTGAGCGCGCGCGGGCTCGCCGGGCGTCGGCGGGTCAGGCCTTCGACCTGCGCGCCTGGCACACCGCCGCGCTCGGCCTCGGGTCCCTGGGGCTCGACGACCTGGAGCGCGAGCTGGGGGCGCTCTGACGCACCCGGGCAGCGGCGGGCTACCGGCTGTGGTCGGCCGGATCGGTCCGGTCCGACGCCAGCAGCCGCAGCCGGCGCAGGTCCTGCGGGTGCAGCCGAGGCTCGTCCGCCAGGGCCTCGAGCAGCAGCTCCATCTGCCGCCGCAGGGCCGGTGCGCGCTCCGGCACCCCGGCCGCCTCGACGTGGTCCACGAGCATCCGGAGCACGCGCAGCATGGCGGCCGCGACGTGGGGCTGGTCCGTGCAGCTCTGCCGCAGCTGGTCGAACGCGTGCGTCACGTACTCGTCGTGGTCGAGGTTCCACGGCTGCACGAGCACCCGGCCGGTCGCGTCCTCGAGCGCCTCCGGTGCGAGCGGCACGGTGAGGACGCGGCGCAGCAGGGTGCCGAGGCGCAGCAGCACGTCCACGGCGGTGGTGGGGTCGTTCACGGCCGCGCTCAGCGCGCGCAGGCCGATGTCCACCAGCTGGCGCAGGGCGAAGTCGACGTCCTGCAGCATGGTGCGCGCGTCCGTGACGTCGACGGCGCCCGCGAGGGCGTCCCGGGCGTCGTCGGAGGGTGCCGGCCAGACGGTGACCAGGGGCTCGCCCGCGTGGATGTACGCACCCACGCGCGTCTCGACGCGGACGGTCGTGCCGGGCGGCACGGCGGCGAGCAGACGGCCGGTGTCGACCTGGCTCACCCAGCCGCTGTCCCGGCACGCCAGCACGGCGGCGTCGGGCGGCGCGAGGTGGTCCTCCGGATCGGCGGCGCGCAGGCCGGGCGGCACCCGACCGAGGCGGTCGACCACGGCCTCGCCCTCGTCGCCGATCACCCGGACCACGTTGCCGACCTGCAGGCCGTGGGCGAGGTGGTCGAGGTGGGCGATGATCCCGACGACCGTGACGAGCGTCAGGACCACCGCCAGCGTGAGGGACACCCGAGGTGCGGGATCGGTGGCCTCGCCGCTGAGGTTGGGCAGCACCAGCACGCAGTAGAAGAACGTCCCGACGAGCAGGCCGATGACGGCCTGGCTGAGGCGGTCACGCACGAACGAGCGCATGACGCGGGGCGAGAACTGGCTGCTGGCGAGCTGCAGGCTGACCACGGTGAGCGAGAAGACGACGCCGACGGTCGTGATCATCGCGCCCGCGACGGTCGAGAGGAGCCACGTCGCCGCGTTCGTGCTCATGGCGAGGGTCACGGGGACGCGCGCGTCGTGCCCCAGCGCGTCGTCCAGGGCGCTCGCGCCGACGGCCAGCGCGATGCCGCCGACCATGACGAGCGCCGGAAGCACGAACAGGCTCTCCTGCACCCGGTAGCGCACCGCCGCGATGCGCAGGCCGTGGCTGAGGCGTGGCCTGCGCCCCGGCTTCCGCCGGTCGTCCGCGCCCGCAGCGTCGACCACCGACCGCCTCCCGTCCTCGTCGCGCACCCGCGGCCGCGACCGGCCGGGACGGCGTGCGTGCCCGCAGCGTCGCCCGGATCGCGACCGGGCGCATCCGGAGGTCGCGTGCGCGCCGGGCGTGCGCCGGGCGCCGGGTGGCCTCCGGTAGATTTCGTGCGCCCGCGCCACGACGGCCGCCGCCCGAGGCGCGCCGCGCGGCCGAGGCACCGGTGCGAGGGGAGCGGTCGTGGCCACGATGGCGGACGTCGCGCGGCGTGCGGGCGTCTCGGTGAAGACCGTCTCGAACGTGCTCAGCGGGTACCCGTACATCCGTCCGACGACGCGCGAGCGGGTGCTCGCCGCCGTCGACGAGCTCGGGTACGAGATCAACGTGACCGCACGCATCTTCCGCTCGGGGCGCAGCGGCGTCATCGGGCTGGCGGTGCCGGAGCTCGGGCAGCCGTACTTCGGCGAGCTCGCCGACGAGATCCTCGCCGCGGCACGACGCCACGGTCTGCACGTGCTGATCGAACCCACGGGGTTCACGCGCGAGGGTGAGCTGGCGGCGCTCCGCGAGCCCCGGCGCGGGCTGATGGACGGGCTCATCTTCAGCCCCGCCGCGCTCGACCAGGGCGACGCGCACCTGCTCGACGACCTCGACTACCCGCTCGTGCTGCTCGGTGAGCAGATCTTCTCCCCGAGCGTCGACCACGTCACGATGCGCAACATCGACGGTGCCCGTGCGGCGACGGAGCTGCTGCTGGACGCCGGCCGGCGCCGGATCGCGGTCGTCGGCATGCTGCACGCCGAGACCGCCGGGTCCGCGTCGCTGCGGTACCAGGGCTACCGGCAGGCGATCGAGGCCCGCGGCATCGAGGTCGACACGCGCCTGCTCGGCTGGGCCGACGACGGCTGGCACCGCGCGAACGGCGCCCGCGCCATGGCGGCGGTGCTCGACTCCGCCGCGGACGTGGACGGCGTGGTCGCGTTCAACGACGCGCTCGCGATCGGGGCGATGTTCGAGCTCCAGGTCCGGGGCCGCTCGATCCCGGGTGACGTCGCGGTGGTGGGCTTCGACGACATCGAGGACGCCCGGTACTCGGTGCCCGCGCTCACCACGGTCGACCCCGGGCGGCGCGAGATCGCCGAGGTCGCGGTCGAGATCATCCGTCGCCGCGTCGGCGACGGTCGCGGTGCGCCGGAGGGCGACGGGCAGCGCGAGGCGCCCGTCCTGTACCTCGCGGGCATGCGGGTCGTCGAGCGGGAGAGCACGCCGCCGCGCACCGGCTCGCGCTGACGTACCGCCCGCGCCCCGGCGCCCGCCCGACCAGCGGCGACCAAAGGACGCGCGCGGGCCCTGGCGCAGCGCGCCCCGTGGTCGCCGCGGACCGCGATGTGCGCGTGGTCCCACCGAAACTTCCGGCGTCGCCGCACGGGAACTCATGGCAACGAGTCCCACTCCTGGGCGAGGCTACGTACACAACCACGTTCTCCACCGGTGAACGTCACCCTCCAGTGTGGTGAATCGCTTAGGCACAGTCTCCGAAACTATCTGTCAGCCGAACGCCGTTGACCGGGCCGCGGTGGAGGGCGAAAGGTGATGCGCCGGCGCCGTCCGGTGCCGTCCACCACCAAGGAGGGTTCAATGACGACCCCACGTCGCAGGCACCGCCGCGGCCGTCTCGCCGCCACCTTCGGCGGCCTCGCCGCCGCCACGCTGGCCGTGACGCTCGCCGTCCCGGCCGCCGCGGCCGGCAGCACCCTGCAGGCCGCCGCCGCGGAGAGCGGGCGCTACTTCGGCACCGCGATCGCCGCGAGCCGGCTGAACGACGGGACCTACACGGGCATCGCGAACCGCGAGTTCAACATGATCACCGCCGAGAACGAGATGAAGATGGACGCGATGCAACCGAACCGCGGCCAGTTCAACTGGTCCAGCGGCGACCGCATCGTCAACTGGGCCCGGCAGAACGGCAAGCAGGTCCGCGGCCACGCGCTCGCGTGGCACTCGCAGCAGCCGGGCTGGATGCAGAACATGTCCGGCAGCGCCCTGCGCACGGCGATGCTCGACCACGTCACACAGGTCGCGACGTACTACCGCGGCAAGATCCACAGCTGGGACGTCGTCAACGAGGCCTTCGCCGACGGCTCGTCCGGCGCCCGCCGCGACTCGAACCTGCAGCGCACCGGCAACGACTGGATCGAGGCCGCGTTCCGCGCCGCCCGCGCCGCCGACCCGGGCGCCAAGCTCTGCTACAACGACTACAACACCGACAACTGGTCGCACGCCAAGACCCAGGCCGTGTACAACATGGTCCGCGACTTCAAGGCCCGCGGCGTGCCGATCGACTGCGTCGGCTTCCAGGCGCACTTCAACTCCGGCAACCCGGTGCCGTCGAACTACGACGTGACGCTGCGCAACTTCGCCGCCCTGGGCGTCGACGTGCAGATCACCGAGCTCGACATCGAGGGCTCGGGCAGCTCGCAGGCGCAGCAGTTCCAGGGCGTCGTGCAGGCGTGCCTCTCCGTCGCCCGCTGCACGGGCATCACGGTGTGGGGCGTGCGGGACAGCGACTCGTGGCGGGCGTCGGGCACGCCGCTGCTCTTCGACGGCTCCGGCAACAAGAAGGCCGCGTACACGAGCGTGCTCAACCAGCTCAACCAGGGTGGCGTCCCCGCGACGCCGGGTGGCGGCACCAACCCGAACCCGAACCCGACGACGCCCGCCCCGACGGACCCGGGCCCGACCACCCCCGCGCCGACGACGCCCACGGGCGGGACGTGCACGGCGACGTACTCCGAGGGGCAGAAGTGGGGCGACCGGTTCAACGGCACCGTCACGATCCGGGCCAACGGCAACATCAGCGGCTGGACGTCGACGGTCACGGTGCGCTCGCCGCAGCGGATCATCGCGACGTGGAGCGGGTCGCCCACGTGGGACGCGTCGGGCAACGTGATGACGATGCGGCCGAGCGGCAGCGGTGCGCTGTCGGCCGGCCAGACGGCGACGTTCGGCTTCACGGTCATGCACGGGGGCACCTGGACGTGGCCGTCGGTCAGCTGCTCGGCCTCCTGACCCGCTGACACGGTCCGCCTCGGACCGTCCGGGCGTCCACGACGGGCGCGGCACCTGCGGGTGCCGCGCCCGTCGTCGCGCCGCCACGGCGACGGCGTCGGGCGCCGCTTGCCACAATGGCGCTGCGACGGGCGACGACCCGCCGTGGCGGGATGCCTGTTAGCGTTCACAGCACGGGGGACGCGCTGCCCGCGCCGATCCGTCCGGACGGGAAGAGTCGAAGGTGACAGCGAGGTCCACGAGCGAGCCGGTCGTGCCGCGTGCCGGCGGCGTCGCGCGTGCCGCGGGCACCGCGCGTGGCCCTCGCCCGCCCGCCATGGGCGACGTGGCGCAGGTGGCCGGCGTGTCGCACCAGACCGTCTCGCGGGTGCTCAACGACCACCCGAACGTGCGTCCGGAGACGCGAGCGCGCGTGCTGGCCGCGATCGAGCAGCTCGGGTACCGCCGCAACACCGCGGCCCGCGCGCTCGTGACCCGGCGGACCGGCGCGATCGGCGTGGTCACGGAGGACTCGCCGCTCTTCGGCCCGACGATGACCCTCATCGCCCTCGAGAACGCCGCCCGCGGCCAAGGGATGTACGTCTCGGTCGCCACGGTGACGCGGTGGGACGTCGCCACGGTGCAGGCGTCCCTGGAGCACTACCTGGACCAGGGGGTCGACGGCGTCGTCGTCATCGCGTCCCACGACGAGGCGGTCCGTGCGGTGCGCTCGTACCCCACCCACGTGCCGGTGGTCATGGTGGGGCCCGCCGACCTCGACGGGGACGTGCACACCGTGGCCGTCGACCAGTACGCGGGCGCGCGGCTCGCGACGCGGCACCTGCTCGACCTCGGGCACACCGACGTGCTGCACGTGGCCGGGCCGGACGTGTGGCTGGACGCCCGCGCGCGCGCCCGCGGCTGGCACGACGCGATGCTGCAGCGGGGCCTGCGCCCGCGCGCGCCCGTCGCGGGCGACTGGACGGCGTCCACCGGCTTCCGCATCGGGAGCCGGCTCGTGACGGCGGACCGGGCGGGCGAGGACCAGCTGCCGACGGCGGTGTTCGCGGCGAACGACCAGCTCGCGCTCGGGCTGCTGCACGCGTTCGCCGAGGCGGGCGTGCGGGTGCCGCACGACGTCTCGGTCGTCGGCTACGACGACGTGGAGGGCGCGGCGCACTTCTTCCCACCGCTGACCACGGTGACGCCGGACTTCGCCGCCCTCGGCCGGCTGCGCCTGGACCAGCTGGTGCGCGCCATGGCGGGCGAGCAGCCGGAGCCGGCGCTCGTCGGCGCGTCGCTGACGGTGCGCGCGTCGAGCGCCGCACCCCGCGCCTGACCCCGGACGCGTGACCGGTTCGTGACCGTCCGCACCCTTGACCCGCGTGTTGTGAGCGTTAACACTTCACGTGTCCGACATCGGGGTCGGAACCCGCTCAAGGAGGAGTCCATGTCTCGTCCCGCATCCCTGCGCACCCGCCTCGCCGCGCTCGTCGGCATCGGCGCGGCGCTCGCCCTCGGCGCCTGCAGCAGCGGCGGCGGCGCCGACGCCGGGTCCGACGGCGGCTCCGGCGACGGCGACCTCATCCGCGTCGGCTTCTCGCAGCTCGGCGCGGAGAGCGGCTGGCGCACCGCCAACACCGAGTCGGTGAAGGCGAGCCTGACCGAGGAGAACGGCTTCGACCTCAACTTCGTCGACGCCCAGCAGAAGCAGGAGAACCAGATCAAGGCCCTGCGCGACTTCGTCGCCCAGGACGTCGACGTCATCGCGTTCTCCCCCGTCATCGAGACGGGCTGGGACGAGGTCCTGCAGGAGATCAAGGACTCCGGCATCCCGGTGGTCCTCGTCGACCGCACGGTCGACACCGACGTCGAGGACCCGTTCGTCACGTGGATCGGCGCCGACTTCGAGCAGGAGGGCCGCACGGCCGGCGAGTGGGTGGCGGAGAACGCCCCCGACGCGAAGGTCTTCGAGCTGCAGGGCACGCTCGGGTCCGGCGCGCAGGTCGACCGCGAGAAGGGCTTCAACGAGGTCGTCGGCGAGCAGGTCGTCGGCAAGGCGTCGGGCAACTTCACGCGCGCCGAGGGCCGCACGGCGGTCGAGGCCGCGCTGCAGGCGTACCCCGAGATGAACCTCATCTTCACCCACAACGACGACATGGGCCTCGGCGCGATCGAGGCGATCGAGGCGGCCGGCAAGGTCCCCGGCAAGGACATCCAGATCGTGTCGGTCGACGGTGTCCGGGACGGTCTGCAGGCTCTCGTCGACAAGAAGTTCAACTTCGTCGTCGAGTGCAACCCGGTGTTCGGCGACCAGCTGGCCGAGCTCATCACGCAGGTGGCCGACGGCGAGGACGTGCCGGAGACCACGGTCGTCGAGGACCAGTCCTTCGACCAGACGATCACGCAGGCGGACGTCGACGCCCGCGCCTACTGACGCACCACCGACCGACGCGGCGCCGGCACACGCGGCGCGGGCCGGCGCGCGGGCGGGCCACCCGGCCCGTCCGCGCGCCGCAGGGCGAGGAGGGACACCGATGTCCGACACGAACGCGCAGGCGGACGACGCCGCCGTGCGCATGACCGGGATCACGATCACGTTCCCGGGGGTCAAGGCGCTCGACGGCGTCGACCTGGTGCTGCGCCGCGGCGAGGTGCACGCGCTGATGGGGGAGAACGGCGCCGGCAAGTCGACGCTCATCAAGGCGCTCACGGGCGTGTACCGCATCGACTCCGGCGGGATCGCCGTCGACGGGCGCGAGCTGCGGTTCGACGACCCCAGCCAGGCGCAGGCGGCGGGCATCAGCACCGTCTACCAGGAGGTCAACCTCTGCACGAACCTCACGGTGGCGGAGAACGTCATGCTCGGGCACGAGGTGCGCCGCGGCCCGTTCGTCGACTGGCGGGCCACCCGGCGCGAGGCGCGCCGCTACCTGCAGCGGCTCAACCTCGACATCGACCCGCG
Organism: Cellulomonas pasadenensis; assembly: GCF_047229365.1. NCBI lineage: Bacteria > Bacillati > Actinomycetota > Actinomycetes > Micrococcales > Cellulomonadaceae > Cellulomonas > Cellulomonas pasadenensis. The sequence goes on from NZ_JBFTEP010000025.1 coordinate 20,739, forward strand.
CTCGCCGCTCGCGTCCCACAGCATCGCCGTGCAGCAGCTGTGCGCGATCGCCCGGGCGCTGGTCGTCGACGCGAAGGTCCTCGTCCTCGACGAGCCGACGTCCAGCCTCGACAAGGCCGAGGTCGCCGAGCTGTTCCGCGTCGTGCGGACCCTGCGGGACGCCGGGGTCGCGATCCTGTTCGTCTCCCACTTCCTCGAGCAGGTGTACGCGCTGTCCGACCGGATGACGGTGCTGCGCAACGGCCGGTTCGTCGGTGAGTTCCGCACCTCGGAGCTGTCACGGCGCGAGCTCATCTCGCACATGGTGGGCCGCTCGGGCGAGGCGCTCGCCGGCATCGAGGAGCAGGCGCGCACCGCGGTCACGACGCACTCGTCGCGGGAGACGCCGCTGCTCACCGCCGTCGGGCTCGGCAAGGACGGGTCCGTGGAGGCGTTCGACCTCGACCTCTACCCGGGGGAGATCGTCGGGTTCGCCGGCCTGCTGGGCTCCGGCCGCACCGAGGCCGCCCGGCTGCTGACCGGCGCCGACCGTCCCGACCACGGCGGGCTGCGCCTGCAGGGCACCCCCGTGCGGCTGCCCACGCCGCTCGCGGCGCTGCGGCGCGGGATCGCGCTCTCGACCGAGGACCGCAAGAAGGAGGGCGTCATCGGCGACCTCACGGTGCGCGAGAACATCGCGCTCGCGCTGCAGGCCAGCCGCGGCACCTGGCGACGCGTCCCGCGGCGCGAGCTCGACGAGATCGTCCAGCGCTACATGGTCGCGCTCAACATCAACCCGCCGAACCCGAACGCGCTCATCCGCAACCTCTCGGGCGGCAACCAGCAGAAGGTGCTGCTCGCCCGGTGGCTCGCGACCGCGCCGCGGCTGCTCGTCCTCGACGAGCCGACGCGCGGCATCGACATCGGCGCCAAGACGGAGATCCAGCGGCTCGTCACCGACCTCGCGGCCGACGGCCTGTCCGTCGTCTTCATCTCCTCCGAGCTGGAGGAGGTGCTGCGCCTGAGCCAGCGCGTCGTCGTCATGCGCGACCGGCAGAAGATCGCCGAGGTCACCAACGGCGACGACGTCACGACCGAGACCGTCCTCGAGACCATCGCGAGCAGCGGGGTGCACGCCTCATGACCACGTCCACCGCCCACGCGCCCGGCGGCCGTGCCGGCACCCTCTGGCGGGAGGTCACCCAGCACGGGCTGCTGTGGCCGACCGTCGCGCTCGTCGTGCTGCTGCTCGCGTGCGGCGCGAAGAGCCCCGGCTTCCTCGACGTCACGCTGCGCGACGACCACCTGTACGGCCAGCTCGTCGACCTGCTGCGCAACAGCGCGACGCCGCTTCTGCTCGCGCTCGGGATGTGCCTGGTGATCGCGACCGGCGGCATCGACCTGTCCGTCGGGGCCGTCATGGCGATGTCGCTCGCCGTCTCGCTCACGTACCTCGACGGCGCGGCCGACCCGAGCAGCCCCGTGACGGTCGCGACGGCGCTCGCGCTCGGCCTCGGACTCGGCGCGGTGGCCGGCGCGTTCAACGGGTTCATGGTCGCGGCGCTGGGGATCCAGCCGTTCATCGCGACGATGATCCTCATGGTCGCCGGGCGCGGCGTCGCGATGCTCATCACCGAGGGGCAGATCACGACGGTGACCAGCCCGCCGTTCAAGTCGCTGGGCTCCGGGTTCGTGCTCGGCGTCCCGACGCCGGTCGTCATCGCCGTTGCCGTGTTCGTCCTCGTGACGCTCGCCGTGCGGCGCACCGCGCTCGGCATGTTCCTCGAGTCGATCGGCATCAACCGCGAGGCCAGCCGGCTCGCCGGCGTGAGGGCGCGGTCGACCACCTGGACCGTCTACGTGATCGCGGGCCTGCTGGCCGGGCTGGCGGGCATCGTCTACGGCGCACCGACCATGGCGGCCGACGCCAACAACATCGGCCTCCTGCGCGAGCTCGACGCGATCATGGTCGTCGTCCTCGGCGGCACGCGACTCGACGGCGGCCGGTTCCACCTCGGCGGGCTCGTCGTGGGCGCTCTCCTGCTGTCCGCGCTCGAGCGCGCGGTGATCATCTTCGAGCTGCCGAGCCAGACCACGCCGCTGTTCAAGGCGGTCGTGCTCATCGCGGTCTGCGTGGCGGCGTCCCCCTATCTGCGCGGCCGGCTGCGGACACCCCGTCCCGGTGCCCGCGGCGCGCAGCGTCCCGTGGAGGTGGCGGCGTGAGCACGGACCAGCTGACCCGGACGGCGTCGCGCGGCACGGGTCCGCGCGCCTCCGTCGACCGCGTGCGCGGCTACCTCGGCCGGGTCGACCGGCGCTTCCTGCCGGTGCTCGGCACGGTGCTGACCCTGCTCCTCATGCTCGGCGTCGGGCAGAGCCGGTACAGCACCGACCGGGCGTCGTTCCTCAGCATGAAGCTGCTGTCGAACCTGCTCGTCGACAACTCGTACCTGCTGGTGCTGGCGGTCGGGATGACGTTCGTCATCCTCCAGGGCGGCATCGACCTGTCCGTGGGCGCGGTCGTCGCGCTCGTCGGCCTCGCGACCGCCAAGCTCTTCACCGCCGGGCTGCCGTTGCCGGTGGTGCTCGTGGTCGGCGTGCTCATCGGCACGTCGTGCGGCCTGCTCATCGGCGTCATGGTGCAGGTCTTCGACATCCAACCCTTCATCGCGTCGCTCGCGGTGATGTTCCTGGCCCGCGGGCTGGCGAACGTCGTGAGCACGAACTCGCTCGCGATCGACGACCCGGGCTTCTCCGCGCTGGCGGCGTGGAGCCTGAAGTTCGGCGAGGGGCGCGGGCTGTGGCGCATCAACGCGAGCATGCTCATCGCGCTCGCCGTGCTGCTCGTCGCCGTGTACCTGCTGCACTACACGCGGTTCGGGCGGACGGTCTACGGCCTGGGCGCGGGGGATCGCGGCGCCGCCGTCACCCTCATGGGCCTCAAGCCCGCTCGCACCCGCGTGTGGGTGTACGTCATCAGCGGCACCTGCGCGGGGATCGCCGGGATCCTCTTCGCGCTCTACACGAAGTCCGGGTTCAACCTCACCGGGATCGGCATGGAGCTCGACGCGATCGCGGCCGTCGTCATCGGCGGCACCCTGCTGTCGGGCGGCGTCGGGTTCGTCCTCGGCACCGGCGCCGGCGTGCTCGTGTACGGGCTCATCCAGGTGCTCATCGCCCGCGAGGGGCTCGACTCCTGGTGGACGCGGGTGTTCATCGGCGCGGTGCTCCTCGCGTTCGTCATGCTCCAGCGGGTGGTGTCGGTGCGCCGCCGCTGAGCCGGTGGGCCACCCGGTCGGGCGAGCGGCCGGTCCGCACGGCGGGCGGGGTCCGCGCGCGCGCCGCCGTCGTGGTGGAATGCCGCGTCGCACCGGAGAGCAGCCGGTGCCGGATGTGGAGGACCCGTGGACCAGTCGTTGGAGCAGGTGTTCGAGCAGGTCCTGCGTCGGAACCCCGGTGAGGCGGAGTTCCACCAGGCGGTCCGCGAGGTGTTCGACACGCTCGGACCCGTGGTGCGCAAGCACCCGCAGTACGTCGAGGCGGCCGTGCTGGAGCGGCTGTGCGAGCCCGAGCGGCAGATCATCTTCCGGGTGCCGTGGGTGGACGACGCCGGCCGTGTGCAGATCAACCGCGGCTTCCGCGTCGAGTACAACTCGGCGCTCGGCCCGTACAAGGGCGGCCTGCGCTTCCACCCGTCGGTCTACCTGGGAATCGTCAAGTTCCTCGGCTTCGAGCAGATCTTCAAGAACGCGCTGACCGGCATGCCCATCGGCGGCGGCAAGGGCGGGTCCGACTTCGACCCGCGCGGCCGCTCCGACGGCGAGGTCATGCGGTTCTGCCAGTCGTTCATGACCGAGCTGTACCGCCACCTCGGCGAGCACACGGACGTGCCCGCGGGCGACATCGGCGTCGGCGGCCGCGAGATCGGCTTCCTGTTCGGGCAGTACAAGCGGATCACGAACCGCTACGAGTCCGGCGTGCTCACCGGCAAGGGCGTCGCCTGGGGCGGTTCGCTCGTGCGCACCGAGGCGACCGGCTACGGCACGGTCCTGTTCGCGCAGGAGATGCTCCGCACGAGCGGCCGCGAGCTCGACGGCCTGCGCGTGTCGGTGTCCGGCGGCGGCAACGTCGCGGTGCACGCGATCGAGAAGGCCCAGCAGCTCGGCGCGACCGTCGTGACGTTCTCCGACTCGTCGGGCTACGTCGTCGACGAGGCGGGGATCGACCTGGCGCTGCTCAAGGACGTCAAGGAGGTGCAGCGCGGCCGCGCCGCGGACTACGTGGCGCGGCGCCCCGGAGCGCGGCTCGTCACCGACGGGCGTGTCTGGGACGTCCCGGTCGACGTCGCGCTGCCGTGCGCGACCCAGAACGAGCTGCTCGCCGACGACGCCAAGGTGCTGCTGACCAACGGCGTGCTCGCGGTCGCCGAGGGCGCCAACATGCCGACCGACCCGGGCGCCGTCGCCCTCCTGCAGGACGCGGGCGTGCTGTTCGGCCCCGGCAAGGCGGCGAACGCCGGCGGCGTCGCGACGTCCGCGCTGGAGATGCAGCAGAACGCGTCGCGCGACTCGTGGACCTTCGAGTACGCCGAGGAGCGGCTCACCGAGATCATGGTCGCGATCCACGACCGCTGCGCCGCGACGGCCGACGAGTACGGCGCGCCCGGCAACTACGTCCTCGGCGCGAACATCGCCGGGTTCCTGCGCGTCGCCGACGCGATCGTGTCCCTCGGCGTCATCTGACGGACGGCCCCGTGGCACCGGGCGGCGCGCACCGCGCCGCCCGGTGCGGCCGGTCAGGTCGTCTCGCGCACCACCAGGTGAACCGTCGCCTGGTCGTCGGGCTCGGCGATGCCGAGCTCGGGCTTGAGCCGCCTCAGCACGTGCCGTCCCAGCGCCGCACCGACGTCGTCGCTGCGGACGTGCACCGTCGTGAGGGCCGGGCTGACGAGGCGCGCGAGCGGCACGTCGTCCACGCCGACCACCGCGACGTCGGCCGGTGCCGACAGGCCTCCCAGGCGCATGCCGGCGAGCACGGCGAGCGCCACCTCGTCGTCGAAGGCGCAGACGCCGGTGACGGGGTCGGCACGGTTGCGCAGCCGGTCGACGGCCCGCGCCGCGGCGTCGGCGTAGAGCGGGGTCTCGACGACGACCGGTGCGGGCAGCCCGTGCCGGGCGCACGCCGCGCGCACGCCCTCGATGCGCCCGGCCGTCAGGTCGTGCGCGTCCGGGTCGTCCGAGGCCGCGTACGCGAGGCGTCGGCGGCCACGGGCGATGAGGTGCTCGGCCTGCATGCGCCCGATCTCGTCCTGCGGGATGCGCATGACGTGTCCGTCGACCCCGTCGAGGGACACCCCGACCACGGGCACGTTGCGCTCGACGGCCGCGGCGATCTCGTCCGGCGAGAACGCACCGACGTCCGCGATCGCGACCGGCGTCACCGAGCGCAGCACCGTGCGCAGGTCGCGGCCGTCGCGGCGCTGGTAGACGGTGGTGTAGCCGTGCGGACGGATGGTCCGCGACAGCGCGCCCACGATGGCGAGGGCCGTGTCACCCACCGGGATGTCGGCCAGCACGACGAGGACGGTGTCCGTCCGGCCGGCGCGCAGCGCGCGGGCGGCGGCGGACGGTGTGTACGCGAGCTCGGCCGCCGCGTCGAGCACCCGTGCGCGGGTCTCGGCGCTGATCGCCTGCCCGGGCGTGTCGTTGAGGACGTAGCTGACCGTGCTCTGGGAGACGCCCGCTCGGCGGGCGACGTCTCGCGAGGTCACGCGAGGGGTGGACATCTGCTGCTCCTTGTCGTACGGAGCCCGCGTCCTGAGCAGGAGACACTGTCGCACGTCCGTGCCGGTACGTCGTGCCGAGGTCCGACATCCGGTCGGTGCGACGCGGGCCCGGAGGCTCGCCGTCTGGGGTTGCGGAACCCGGGGGGCACGCTTCACTGAGCCCTGTGAGAGCGACGACGGTGCTGGTGAGCGGCGTGCTGGTGGTCGCGGTGGCCGGCTGCGGCGTCACCGTGCCGTCCGACCCCGACGGGACGCTGGACCGCGTGCGCGGCGGGCAGCTGCGGGTCGGTGTGACGCCGAACCCGCCGTGGACCGAGCTGCCCGCCGGCGAGGACGGGCCGCCCGCGGGACTCGAGGTCGACCTCGTCACGGGCTTCGCCGAGCACCTCGGCGCGGACGTCGAGTGGGAGGTCGGCAGCGAGGAGGAGCTCGTGGGCGACCTCGAGGACGGCGACGTCGACGTCGTGGTCGGGGGGCTGACCGCGCGGTCGCCCTGGGCGTCGCGCGCGGCGCTGACCCGCCCGTACGTCACGGTGCCGGGGGAGCGCGGCGAGGAGGAGAACCACGTGATGGCGACGCGGACCGGCGAGAACGCGTTCCTCGTGGAGCTCGAGCGCTACCTGATCGCGCAGGACGTGCAGGCGGACCTCGGCGGCCTGCGGTGAGCGCCGCGTTCGGTGCCACGCAGCTCCCGGAGGAGCAGGAGCGCGCGCTGCGCCGGGCCGTGCGGCTGGCATGGGGGACGCTGGGCTTCCTCGCCACGGCGATCGTCCTCATGTACGTCGTCATGGGCAGCTCGCAGGCGATGCGCACGGCATGGGCGGAGGACCTGCTGTCCCTGATCCCACCCGTCGCGTTCCTCGTCGCCGTGCGGGTCACGCGCCGCCGCCCGTCGCCGGGGCACCCCTACGGCTACCACCGCTCGGTGGGTGTGGGTCACCTCGTCGCGGGGACGGCGCTGCTGACGATGGGGTTGCTCCTCGTGTGGGAGTCGGCCTCGTCGCTGCTCGCGCAGGAGCACCCGCCCGTGGGCGTCATGGTGGTGCTCGGCCACCCCGTGTGGTCCGGGTGGCTGATGATCGCCGCCCTCGCCTACACCGCGGTGCCGCCGGTCCTGCTGGGGCGCGCCAAGCTCCCGCTCGCCCGGGCGCTGCACGACCGGGTGCTGCACGCAGACGCGGACATGAACCGGGCGGACTGGATGACCGCCGTCGCCGGCATCGTCGGCGTGCTCGGCATCGGCGTGGGCCTGTGGTGGGCGGACTCCGCCGCGGCCCTCGTCATCTCGTCGTCGATCCTCAAGGACGGCGTGACCAACGTCCGTACCGCCGTGCGCGCCCTCATGGACGCGCGGGCGACCACCGTGGACGGCAGCGACATCCACCCGCTGGTCGGGCGGGTCGAGGAGCACCTCGCCGCGGTGCCGTGGGTCCGCAAGGGCGGTGTGCGCCTGCGGGACGAGGGCCACGTCTTCCACGTCGAGTGCTTCGTGGTGCCGCGCGACGGCACGACGCCGTCGCTGCAGGCGCTCGCCGACCTCGGCGGGTCCGTGTCGGCCCTCGACTGGAAGCTCCGCGACGTGGTCGTGGTCCCGGTGCCCGAGCTGCCGGGCGAGCTCCTGCCCCAGGTCGCCGGCGACGAGCGGCCGGACCCGAGCCGGGCCGGCGACGGCAGGGCCGGGCACGACGCGGGCTGACCCCGCCTCGTACCCGGCCCCTCGCCGGGCCCGGCGGGGGTCAGCGCGCGACCCGCAGCTCCTGCACCAGCGGGCACTGGAACGGGTCGCGCGCCTTGAGCCCGACCTCGTTGAGGTAGCGCACGACGATGCCGTAGGAACGCGCGAGCGTCGTCTCGGTGTAGGTGATGCCGCGCTCGGTGCAGAACTGCTTGACCATCGGCCGCACCTGGCGCAGCGCCGGGCTCGGCATGCTGGGGAACAGGTGGTGCTCGACCTGGTGGTTGAGGCCACCCATGAACACGTCGACCCAGCGCCCGCCCGTGATGTTGCGGCTGAGCAGCACCTGGCGGCGCAGGAAGTCGATCTTCATCGACTCGGGCACCATCGGCATGCCCTTGTGGTTGGGCGCGAACGACGCCCCCATGTAGACGCCGAAGACGCCGAGCTGCACGCCGAGGAACGCGAGCGCCATGCCGACCGGCAGCAGCCAGAACACGAGCGCGAGGTACCCGCCGAGGCGCAGGGTGACGAACGCGATCTCGACGGGACGGCGCTTGACCGGGCCGCGCCCGAAGATGGTCTTCACGCCGGAGACGTGCAGGTTCAGGCCCTCGAGCAGCAGCAGGGGGAAGAAGAACCAGCCCTGCCGCTTGGCGAACCACGCCGCGAGGCCGGTGCGCGTCTTCGTGAGGTTCTCCGTGGTGAAGACCAGCACGCCCGGCTCGATGTCGGTGTCGACGCCGAGCGTGTTCGGCTTCGCGTGGTGCCGGCTGTGCTTGTGGTTCCACCAGCCGTAGCTCATGCCGGCGTACAGGTTGGCGATGACGAGGCTCGCCCAGTCGTTCCACTTGCCGGACCGGAAGATCTGGCGGTGCGCGGCGTCGTGGCCGAGGAACATGACCTGGCCCAGCACGACCGCGAGCGCGACCGCCACGAGGAGCTGCCACCACGTCGGCCCGAGCAGCACGAACGTCGTCACCAGCCCCGCCAGCAGGAGGGTCAGCACCGCGAACCGCGTCCAGTAGTGCGCGTAGCGGCGGCGCATGAACCCCGCCTCCTGCACCATCCGGGTCAGCTCCGTGAAGTCGCTGATGTGGCGGTCGCGGCGCGGGCGGGCGCCCTCCCCGCCGGCGGGTTCCGTGGCGATGTCGTGCGTGGTCGTCATGGGGCACCTTCGACGGGTCGGGGCTGGGCACGCGCGGTGCGTGCGGGCCGATCTTCGCAGACCGGGCTGTGAGACGCAGGGGGGTGCGCCCCCGTGAGCGCGTCGGGGCGCTCGGCGAGCGCAGCCCTCGGGCCGGTGTGACGCTGGAGGGACGAGCGACGGTGTCCGGAGGTGGGCGCCCCGCCCCCAGCGCCACCGGGAGCACCGTCCATGTCCGTCGCCCCCGCCCGCCCGCTCCGGCCGTCGGGCGTCGCCGCCCCGGCGCAGCCGGCCGCCCCGTCGCGCGTCCGCACCGTCGGCGTCGAGGAGGAGCTGCTGCTCGTCGACCCGCGCACCGGTCGCACCGTCGCGGCCGGCCCGGCCCTGGCCATGGCGCCGCGCCCGGGTGGCGTCGGTGCGTCGCCGGTCGCGCTCCAGGGCGTCGTCGTCCCGCTCGAGACGGAGCTGCAGCAGGAGCAGGTCGAGACGGCGACGCCGCCGCGCACCTGCATGGCGGAGGTGACCGCCGACCTGCGGCGGCTGCGCCGGGCGGCCGACGCCGCCGCGCAGGACGTCGGCGCCCGCGTCGCGGCCCTGGCGACCTACCCGTTGCCGGTGACGCCGGTCCTCACCCCCAACCCCCGCTACGAGGCCATCCGCGCGCAGATGGGGCTCACGTGCGCGGAGCAGCTGACCGGCGGGTGCCACGTGCACGTCGGCGTCGCGTCCGACGAGGAGGGCGTCGCGGTCCTCGACCGCGTCCGTCCGTGGCTGCCCGTGCTCACCGCCCTCGCGACGAACTCCCCGTTCTGGCGGGGCGCCGACACCGGGTACGCGGGCTACCGCACGCAGGCGTGGAACCGCTGGCCGGGGACGGGCCCGTGCGACCCCTTCGGGTCGGCCGCCGGCTACCACGCCGCCGTGGCAGAGCTGCTCGCCACCGGGACCCTGCTCGACGAGGGGATGGTCTACTTCGACGCCCGCCTGTCGGCGCACTACCCGACCGTCGAGGTCCGGGTGCCCGACGTGTGCCTCGACGTGCAGGACACGGTCCTCGTCGCGGCGCTGACCCGGGCGCTCGTCGACACGGCTGCCGCGCGGTGGCGGGCCGGCGAGCCGATCCCGGCCGACCCGACGCCCGTCCTGCGGATGGCGGCCTGGCGCGCGAGCCGCTCGGGCCTCGAGGACGACCTCGTGCACCCGCGCACGCATCGGCCCCGGCCGGCCGGCGAGGTGGTCGCCGCGCTCGTCGACGACGTGCGCGCCGCGCTCGACGCGAACGGCGACCTGCACCTCGTCGAGCGGGACGTCGAACGTGTGCTCACCCGCGGCACGGGCGCGCGGCACCAGCGCGCCGTCGCGGCCGCGAGCGGTCGCCTCGAGGACGTGGTGGCGGACGCGGCCGAGCGGACCGTCGCGTGAGCACCGCGGCGGCCGACGGCACCCGGGACGGCGTGCCGGTCGACGTCCCCGTCGACGCCGTGCACGCCTACGTCGCCGAGCACCTCGACGACCTCGTCCAGCATCTCGTCGGGTGGGTCCGGCTGCGCGGCGTCGCGGGGCTGCACGAGCACCAGGCGGACCTGCAGCGGTCGGCGAACTGGCTCGCCGGCGTGCTGCGGGACACGGGCTTCCCGCGTACGGAACTGTGGGAGGTCGAGGGCGGCGCGCCGGCGGTCTACGCGGAGTGGTGCGAGGCACCGGGCGCCCCGACGGTCCTCGTGTACAGCCACCACGACGTCCGGGCCGCCAAGGACGACTCGTGGGGACAGGCGCCGCCCTTCGAGCCCGCCCTGCGGGACGGTCGGCTGTGGGGGCGCGGCACCTCGGACGCCAAGGGGCAGGTGCTGTGCCACGTGTGGGGCGTGCGCGCCCACCTCGCGGTCACCGGCCGCACCGCGCCGGCGGTCAACCTCAAGGTGCTCGTCGAGGGCGAGGAGGAGGGCGGGTCCACCCACCTGGCGGACCTGCTGGCGGCGCACCCCGAGGCGACCCGGGCCGACCTCGTCGTCCTCTCGGACACGCTGCTGTGGCGCGCCGACGCACCGGCGGTCTGCATGGGGCTGCGCGGCGTGGTCAGTGCCCGGCTGGAGGTCTTCGGCCCGGCGCGGGACGTCCACAGCGGGCTCGTCTCCGGGCCGGCACCCAACCCGGTGCACGCCCTCGCGCGGCTCGTCGGCCGGCTGCACGACGACGACGGCCGCATCGCCCTGCCGGGGTTCTACGACGACGTGGTGCAGCCGAGCGACGCCGAGCGCGCGGGCATCGCCGCCCTGCCGTACAGCGACGACGACTGGCTGGCGCGCACCGAGACACGCAGCATCGGCGGCGAGGCGGGCTGGAGCACGCTCGAGCGGCTCTGGCTGCGGCCGTCCGCGGAGGTGCTGTCGATCGTCGCGGGCGACGTGACGGACCCGCCGCGCGGCGCGATCCCGTCGGTCGCCGGCGCCACCTTCAGCATCCGCACGGTCCCGGACCAGCGCGTCGGGACGGTGTCGGAGCAGCTGCGGGCGTGGGTGGCCGCAGAGCTCGGCGACGGCGTCGAGCACGAGCTCTCGCTGCCGGTCGAGAGCGGGCAGGACCCGTACGTGACGCCCGAGGACGTGCCGGCGCTGGTGGCCCTGCGAGCCGCCATGGCGGACGGCTGGCGCGTCGACCGGGTGGGACGCATGCGCAACGCGGGCGGGTCGCCGGCGTCGCTGCTGCACGACGTCACCGGCGCGCCGATCGTGTTCTTCGGCACCGGCCTGCCGGAGGACAACTGGCACGACAGCGACGAGAGCGTCTCGGTGGCGATGCTGCACGCCGGCACCGCGACGCTCGCGTCCTTCTGGCAGCGCCTGGCCGCGCTCGACGGTGGTGGCGCGGCGACGGGGTAGCGGCAGGCCGACGGGTGTGCGGTGCCGCCGCGGACCCGTCGCGCGCACAGGTCATCGGGGCGCGACGACCGCCCAGACGTGCTTCGTCGTGCGGGTCGCGTACCAGCCGACGTCGTCGGCGAGGCGGCGCGCGATCATCAGCCCGAAGCCGCCGTCGCCCGGCGCGCGGCTGCCGGCGACGACAGGCGGCGTGGCGGTGTCGTGGTCGGCGACGTCGAGGACGAACGCGACGCCGTCGGTGCCCAGCTCCACCACCGCCGGGGCGCGTCCGTGGCGCAGCGCGTTGGTCGCGAGCTCGGACACCAGCAGGGCGACCTGGTCGGCCGTGCGTCGGGGGGCCCGCGAGCGTCCCACCTCGCCGGTCACGGCCTCGTGGACGCCGTGGCGGAGCCCGGTCAGGCCGGAGAGGTCGTCCAGCCGCCACCGGCCGAGCCGGCGCAGGCCGCGCGGGGGGCGGCTGCTGGGCAGCGCGTGGTCGAGCGTGGCACGTCGGTCCGCCATCGGCTCACCCGTCCGCCGGCGGACGGGGACCGGAGACGCCGGGGCCGGTCGGCGCGTCCCGCAGGAGGGGCGACGCGTCGGCCGCCGGCTGCGTCGGGGTGCGGTTCGGGCCCGCCTCCGCCGGCCGGGGCCGGTCCTGCGGGTGGGCACGGACCGCGAGCAGCGCGACGTCGTCGTCGCTGCCCGGCGCGAGGTCGGCGATCAGCCGGTCGCACAGGTCCTCGAGCGGGAGGTCCGCGAGCTCCTCGGCGGCCACGCGCAACCGCTCGAGCCCGACGCTCAGCCGCTCGCCGCGGCGCTCGACGAGCCCGTCGGTGTAGAGCAGCACGGTCGAGCCCGGTCGGACGACGACGGTGTGGTCGTGCCGCGCGGTGTGCGGGCGCAGACCGAGCAGCAGGTCGGCCGGGCGGGTGAGCAGCTCGGCGTGCCCGTCCGGGTGCAGCAGCAGCGGGGGCAGGTGGCCGGCGTTCGACCAGCGCAGCAGCCGCAGGCCCTGCGCCGCCAGGTCGGCGGGCTGCTCGACCTTCGCGAGGATGCCCGTGCTGATCGCCCCGACGGCGAGGTCGTGGATCGCCCAGTCCAGCGACGCGAGGATCGCGGCCGGCGACTGCACGACCGCGTGCGCGCCGCCGCGCAGCACGTTGCGCACCTGCGCCATCGCCACGGCCGCGCGCAGGTCGTGCCCGGTGACGTCGCCGATCACGAGGCACGTGGAGCCGTCGCGGACCGTGAAGGCGTCGTACCAGTCGCCGCCGATCTGCGCGCCGGTGGCCGCCGGCACGTACCGGGCGGCCAGGTGCAGGTGCTCGGGCTCGGGCAGCTCGGACAGCAGGGTGCGCTGCAGCTCCTCGGCGAGGTCGCGCCGGGCGGCGTGCAGGTGGGCGTTGTCGAGCGCGAGTCCGATCTGCGCCATGACCTCGCGCAGCGTGGCCAGGTCGGCGTCGGTGAAGGCACCGCGCCCGCGCGAGCGTCCGAGCGTGAGCAGCCCGCGCGTGCGGCCGCGGCCGCGCAGCGGCATGACGACCATCGCGTCCGGGGCGAGCGCGGTCAGCAGCTCGTGCGCCGGGCCGTCCTCCACGAGGTCGCCGGGGCGCGGCAGGCCCGTGCGCAGCGCCTGCGCACCGCCCGCCAGCACCTGCGCGACCATCGACGAGCGCGTGAGCGCGGGCACCCGCACCCGGCGGTACGCCTCGAGGACCGGCTGCTCGGCCGGGTCGGCGTGCAGCGCGGCGACGTCGTGCAGGCGCTGCTGCCAGCCGCCGTGGCCCTCGTCGAGCAGGCTCGCGACGGCGAAGTCCGCGACCGTCGGCACGAGGTGGGGGAGCACGCCGCGCAGCGCCTCGACCGGGTCGAGGATCTCCACCAGACCGGCGGTGACGCCGGCGAGCAGCTCCGAGCGCCGGCGCGCCTGCTCGGCGGCCTCGAGCGCGCGCCGTCGCTCCGTGACCTCGGTGAAGTACGCCGCGACGCCGCCGTGCTCGGGCACCGCGCGCACCTCGTACCAGCCGTCGAGGGGCGCCGGGTAGTAGGCGTCGAAGACCACCGGCGTCCCGGTGGCGGCCACGCCCCGGTAGCCCTCCTCGAAGACCGAGCCCACGGCAGCGGGGAACAGGTCCCACACGACGCCGCCGAGGAGCCGCTCGCGCGGGCTGCCGAGGATCCGCTCGGCCTCCGCGTTGACGTAGCCGAACCGCCAGTCGGCGTCCATCCAGTAGTACCCGACGGTCATGTCCTCCAGGACCCGGCGCACCCGCTCCTCGCCCGCCCGCAGGGCGGTCGTGTCGGTGGTGACGCCGATGACCTGCTCGGCCGTGCCGGCCGTCCCGGCGACCGCGCGTCCGCGTGCCGTCAGCCACCGTGTGGTGCCGTCGGGACGCACCACGCGGAACTCGGCCTCGTACACGCCGCACGTGGCGATCGCCGCGTCGAGCGCCGCGGTGACCGGCGCGACGTCGTCCGGGTGCAGCCGCGCGTTGAACGCCTCGATCGTGCCGCCGAAGGTGTGGGCGTCGTACGCGAACACCTCCAGCAGCGAGGCGTCCCAGTGCAGCGCACCGGACGCCAGGTCCCACTGGAACGTGCCCAGGCCCGCCGCGCGTGCGGCGGCGTCGAGCAGCGCCAGCCGGTCGCCGCGGGCGTACTCGCCGTCGAGCGCCCCGACCTCGAGCTGCGTCGACGCGGCCGTGGCGAGGTGCTCGAGCGTCGCGACCTCCTGCGCCGTCCACCGGCGCGCGGTGGGCTGGTGGACGCACATCGCGCCGACGACCCGGCGGTCGTCACCGCGCAGCGGCACGCCCAGGTAGGCACCCAGGCGCCCGTCGCGGACCGCTGCCGCACCGGCCAGACGCGGGTCCGTGGCCGCGTCCTCGACGACGAGCGGCTCCCCGCTCGCACCGACCCGCGCGCAGAGCGACTCCTCGAGCGGGGTCCGGGTGCCGACCGGGCCGGGCAGCGCGTCGACGCCGCCGACGACCACCCGCTCCTCGCCGAGCAGCGACACCTCGGCCGACGGCGTGCCGAGCAGCTGCGCCGCCAGCTCGACCAGCGACTGCAGCGCACCGCCGCCCGCGGGCTGCCCGCGCAGCAGCCGCCGCGCCGACGCCGTGCGCTCGAGGTCGTCGACGAGGAGCCGCGCCGCGGTGCGGTCGTCGGCCGCGGCGTCGTCCCGCGCCGTGCCGTCCCACACCGTCGCGTCCTCCGCCCGGGCGACGCCGTCGGACGCGCCGGACCTCTCGTCAGCCGAGGACGCCTCACGTCCACCGGGCACGGGGTCCTGCATGGTCGCGCCTCCTCGACCGGACGTCGGCGACCGGGTCACGGATGACGTCCCCGGGCGCGGCGCGCCGGTCCCGGTGGTCCGTCCGCCGCCGCACATCATCCCCCCGTCGGCGGCGTGCCGCGCGCACGCGGCCCCGGAGGTCGGGCCCCGGTGGGTCGTGCGCCCGTGCCCGTGCGTCCCTGCGGCGCCCGACCGGCACCCGTGGCACGGTCGCGCGACCGCGCCCGCGGCTCGCCCGGCACGCCGGGCGGGGCGATGATGCCAGGCATGCGCATCGCCGTCACCGGGGGATCCGGCAAGCTGGGCAGGACCGTCGTCGCCACGCTGCGCGAGGCCGGCCACGCCGTCACCAGCCTCGACGTCGTGGGGGAGCGGGGGCCCGGCTTCGTCCGCGTCGACCTCACCGACCACGGGCAGGCGCTCGACGCCCTGGCCGGCGTCGACGACCAGCACGACGGCCTCGACGCGGTCGTGCACCTCGCGGCGATCCCGGCACCCGAGATGCTGCCGGACGCGGAGACGTTCCGGGTCAACGTCCTGTCGACCTACCACGTGCTGCAGGCGGCGCGTCGCCTGGGCATCGGCACGGTCGTGCTCGCCTCGAGCGAGACGGTGCTCGGGCTGCCGTTCGAGACGCCCCCGCCGTACGTGCCCGTGGACGAGGAGTACCCGGGGCGTCCGGAGACGGCGTACTCGCTGAGCAAGCTGGTCGGCGAGACCATCGCCGACCAGATGACGCGCTGGGACCCCGCGCTGCGCATCGTGTCGTTGCGGTTCTCCAACGTCATGGACCCCGAGGACTACGCGCAGTTCCCGTCCTTCGACGCCGACGCGGCACAGCGGCGCTGGAACCTGTGGGGCTACATCGACGCACGCGACGGCGCGACGGCGGTGCTGCGCGCGCTCGAGGTCACCACGCCCGGCCACCACGTGTACGTCATCGCCTCGCCCGACACCGTGATGTGCCGCCCCAACGCCGAGCTGCTCGCCGAGCAGTTCCCCGACGTGCCCGTGCGCGGGGACGTCGGGGAGCACGACACGCTCCTGTCGATCGCGAAGGCGCGGCGCGAGCTGGGCTGGGAGCCGCGGCACAGCTGGCGCGACGAGGTCTGAGGCACGCTTCCGGGGCACGCACGGCGCGACGAGGGCTGGCGTCCGCCGCGCCGGAGGCGTAGAGAGGGAGCACCACACGCCTCGAGGTCAGGACGCTGCGATGGAGCAGAGCACCCGACGTCCCCCGCTGCGCCGCGCCGCCGTCGCCGCGCTCGCCCTGGGCCTGCTGGCCGGCGGCCCGCCCGCCGC